>NZ_JAYGIM010000015.1:0-228933 GCF_034930985.1 Arcicella lustrica | reverse complement strand
AATGCAATTTATAAAAATATTTAATCAAATGAACTTGTTTCTTAACACAGCACCTTGATACAAGAAAAGTAACCGCAGCGGCGGCCGCAAAAGAAAATCAAGAATTCCTAAACTCGCTTCGCTCAAACAGTAGGAATTCGTTGTTCATCAATCATAAAAAAGCGGTAGGAAAATTAATTTCGACCGCTTTTTTGATTTAAAAAATTCCGGATGATTTATATTTTTCTTTCTATGATTTTGTTTAAAATCTCAAGATAAAATGTTGTTTAGGTTGATTTTTTCTGAAAAAAACTAAACCAATAAAGAATAAATCTATCGTTATCATTACGCTTGGATGTGCTTTAATATATTGCCAAGCTTCCTGCATTTCTTCCGACCAATGAATATCATCGAATATAAATAATGATGATTCGCTTGCTCTGCTTAAGCACATTTCAAAATACTTCACGGTTGGCTCATAACGATGGTTGGCATCAAAAAAAGCGAAGTCAATTGTTTCAGTTTTGGCAATTTGTGTTGCCAATGTTTCATCTAAATTTCCTACAACAATTTCTATATTATTGGCAGATAATTCGTCAAAATTTTCCTGAGCAATTTTTGCCGTTGTCGGGCAACCTTCAAAGGTAATCACTGTAGCATTTTGCAAAGCCTTCGCTTCGTACAATGTGGTAACTCCGAGAGAAGTCCCTAAGTCAAAAATTACTTTAGGTTCAAAATGTTGAATAAGTCTGAAAAGTAATTTGCCAAATTTTGAAGGCTTTTCGGCACTTTTAGCAATTTGTTTGATTTGCCTTGAATTGGATGAATGAATCTTTGAACCCGCTCCGAAATCTGTAATTTCTATTACTTTATCGTTTTTCTTTAGTCTTTTTCGCAAAGCTTCGATGCTTTTGAAATGTGGAGATTGAAAGCTTTTTGTAAGAATAATTTTGGTATAAAGTTGAAAAACAAAAGGCGAATGAATTGCGTGTTCGTTTTTGGAAGCAAGTAAATATTGAAAATATCTTTTAATCAAAACGTGATTTTTATTTTGTGAATGAGCAACAATAGCAAAGTAAGAAAAAACAATAAGAAATATTGAACTGAATATTTCTTGTGCGTAAGCAATTTTTCGAAATTCCGCTGTTTGAGCGAAGCGAGTTTCGGAATTTCTTGATTTTCTTTTGTTACTTTTCTTGTATCAAGACAAGAAAAGTAAGGTCTTTGGAAAATGAAGTATTATATTTTTAAATGTAAATCAAACTCCTAAATATTCATTTAATTCATCCTAAAAGGAGCAACCATCGTAAAATCTGGAATAACAACATTGAAAAACTTACCATCAAAAATACGTTCCATCTGATAAGTACCCGCCATTTTTCCAAGCGAAGTATTCAAATTACAACCGCTAGTATATTCATAAGTTTGTCCGGGTTCTAATGTTGGTTGTTGACCAACAACGCCTTCGCCTTCAACTTCACGCACTAAACCATTAGCATCATGGATATACCAATGACGACGCAATAATTTTACCGTATAATCGCTTCCATTATGAATTTTGATATGATATGAAAAAACAAAATTTCCTTGAAATGGATTAGAATATTCAGGTTGAAAGTGGGTCAAAACGCTTACCTTTACACCATTTGTGATAGCTGAGACCATTTTTTTAATTAGTTTTTTTACAATATATTTTAGCGAAAATTACATTACATTGTCTGAAAAATCAACGTAATTGATAAATTTATTAAAACCCATTGAAGAATGAACGTAAAAATTGAAGATTCTTGGAAAGAAAGATTGAGTCCAGAATTTGAAAAACCTTATTTTAAAACCTTAGTTGACTTTGTTAAAAACGAATATACTGCTGGAACGGTATATCCACCCGGAAAACTAATTTTTAATGCTTTCGATAAATGTCCTTTTAACGAAACTAAAGTAGTAATTCTTGGGCAAGATCCTTATCATGGAGCTGGGCAAGCGATGGGACTTTCCTTTTCGGTAAATGATGGAATCCCTGCACCACCTTCGTTAATCAATATTTTTAAAGAAATTAAAGATGATTTAGGAATCCCGATTCCAAAATCTGGCAATTTAGAACGCTGGGCAAACCAAGGCGTATTATTATTGAACGCCACTTTAACAGTTAGAGCTTCTGAGGCTGGTTCACACCAGAAAAAAGGTTGGGAAGCCTTCACTGATGCTGTAATTAAATGTATTTCAGAAGAAAAAGAAGGAGTAGTTTTTATGCTTTGGGGAAAGTATGCTCAGGACAAAGGAGCGGTAATTAATGCCTCAAAACACTTAGTTTTGAAATCTAAACATCCTTCGCCAATGGCTGCTAATTCAGGCGGTTGGTTTGGAAATCATCATTTTTCAAAAGCCAACGAATATTTAGTAAGTAAAGGACTTTCAGGTATTCAATGGTAAAAAAACTCAAAATCTTCTATGAAAAAATTACTTTTAATTGTAGCCCTTTTAGTTAGTCAGTTTTGTTTCGGACAGAAGCGATTTGAAAATGAAATCAAAGCTTTTGAAAAAAGTGATTCGCTTTCAATGCCAGCACCAAAACAAATTTTGTTGGTTGGAAGCTCATCATTTCGATTATGGACTACTTATAAAGAAGATTTAGCAGGATATTCTGTCATTAACAGAGGTTTTGGTGGTTCTGTTATGAGCGATGCCAATGAGTATTTTGAAAGAATTGTCTCTAAATATCAACCCAAATACATTTTAGTGTATGAAGGAGACAACGATATTGCCTCAGGAAAAAGCCCTGAAACTGTACTAGAAGATTTTAAAATATTTGTCGGTAAAGTAAAGAAACAAACACCAAAAGCTACAGTGGCTTATATTGCTATTCGTCCAAGTATTGCAAGGGTGAAAATCGTAGAGCAACAAAGAAAGGCGAATCAATTAATTGAAGCGTATTGTAAATCAGAAAAAAAACTTCATTTCATTGATATTCAAAAGCATTTTTATTTACCCAATGGAGAATTGATGCAAGATATTTTTGTGGCGGATAAATTACATTTGAATCAAAAAGGGTATCAGATTTGGACAGCAGCCATCAGAAAATATTTGGTAAAACACGTGAAGTAAACCTATGAAAAAAATCTTTTCAGTACTTCTTATTTTATGTTATTCTTTCGCTTTCGCTCAGGAAACAACTATTTCGGGCAAAGTAGAAAATATTGGAAAGGGTGATACACTGATTTTGGTGTATGACCCTTTGCTATTAGGAGTAAACCCCTTGATTCAGAAACTGGTTTTGAACTCTGAAAATCAATTTCAATGTAAATTGAATGTACAGAGTCAAGCAATTGTTGAACTCAAATTCAAAGAGCAAAGCATATTACTCTTTGTTGCGAAAGGAAATCATATTTCCTTAGCATTTGATGCTAAAGATTTCGAGAAAAGCTTGAAAATAAAAGGTGAGAATGCTTTAGAAAATGATTTTTTAGTAAAGTTTTATCAGACATTTAAAGTAGATTTTACTTCATCATTGATGCTGAAAAAAGTAAATAGTATGTCTATTGATGTACTTGAAATGGATTTGTTTGAAGCTAAAAAAGCACAATCAGATTATTACAAGTCATTTCCAGAACAAAGTAAATTTTCGGAAGTATTTAAAAAGTACATAGAAAATCAAATTCGTTGGAATTATTGGTCATATATTTTAGCTTATCCGATTATCAGAGGAAACGCTAATCAAGCCCAAACACAAGTAATATCTCTTCCTAATTCTGTTTTAGAAACCTTGGACGAAAAAAAGATTCAGGACGAATCCGCTTTACTTTCTTCGTCGTACCGCAATTTTCTGATTCATTACATTACTTATTTCAATTCAAAAGCGCATGGCTTTGTGAAATATGCGGATGTCAATAAGGCAATGGAAGATAAACATCTTTTTGCCAGAGAACATTTGCCAACCAAGGTGTATCAGTATTATTTAGCTTATTTGTTGGATAGTCAGTGCCAGTTTTGTTTGCCTTCTGTGGTCAGAAATACTTTTTCGGCTTTAAGTGCCACGCCAAATTCAGAAGCATATACCAATTTGGTTAAAGCAAAATGTGGTGAGATAATGAGTAAAAACGATGAAGCCATTAAAGCGAAAGAAGAGGATGGTAAATGGTTTAAAGCGATTACGCCAGATGGCAAAGAATTATCCTTAGCAAGTTTGAAAGGCAAAGTCGTTTATCTTGATTTTTGGGCTTCTTGGTGTGGACCATGTCGAAAAGAGTTTCCATTTTCTAAGCTTTTACAAGAAAAATTAAGCGATAAACAAAGAAAAGAAGTCGTGTTTTTATACATTTCTATTGATGAAGAAGAGGAGAATTGGCGAAAAGGAATGAAAGATTTGCAAATAGAAAACCAGAGAAATGTTCATTCAAAAGGCGGTTGGGAATCTGGCGCAGCTAAATTCTTCAAGTTAGAGTCTATTCCAAGATATATGTTGATGGACAAAAAAGGAAATATCGTTGACAGCGATGCCAAACGCCCAAGCGACCCTAAAATTTTGTCGGATATTTTGAAACTAATTGGAGAGTAAATTGAATGCTTCTTCTCAATAGGATTGGGTTTAAACCCAATCCTATTGAGAAGAAAAATGTATTTCTAGCATATTTTAAAATTCACTAATTTAAAGGAGTGTTTAGAGGAATACATTTTATCATTTATATTTGTAGAATTATTTGCCCACATCTATATATAAAGCATATTTAGATTTTTACATTTGTCGGATAGCAATAGGTAGTACACATTTTAATAAGTTAGCAGTATCTCTAACACCTACTTCTTTATCAGGCTCTTCTAATTCATATCCTAATATAGTAATGGAGTTTTACACTCTTCCAAAAATTCTTTTTACTTTATTTAGGCTTATAGGTTTACATTAAATTGTTACAGATTGTAACAATTCAACCATTAATTAGTAGCGCAACGACACACCACTAGTAATCATATTAAATCATATATACTTAGAATGAAAAAGTTTTTTACCTTAATTTTATTGTTGTCAGTATTCTCTACTCATGCACAGCGTATTTACAATACTGTTTTCGAACAACTTCCTGAAGATTACCAGCTTTATCCTCGAAATGAAAAAAATGAATCTTATGTCTCCATCAATGGATATGTAGATGTTCCAGGTTGGCGTGCTTTTTCTGTAGAAATTTTTCGGGAGGATGTGAAAATAGGTTATCAAAAATCTGAAATTACCTATGTTGATGCTAAGGGTAAATTCAAATTCAATCCAATAACAATTAAAGCTGAACTAGCAGAATACAGTTTTAGAATATTTGCTATTAGTACAAAAGGCGATTCTGGTGAAGTTGTACATCGTAAACATGTAGTTTCTGGAGATGCCTATGTTATTGGCGGGCAGTCTAACGCTGTGGCTTTATTTAATGATGGTGTTCAGCCTTATTATAACAGATTTGCTCGTACCTATGGTGCAAGTTATCCTTATGAAGAAACTATTAATTGGCGAGTATCTGAGTATGGAAATTATAGAGTAGGACAAATGGGAGGTGGCCTTCAGAAAAGAATTATTGAAAAATATAAAATTCCAGTATGTGTCATTAACCGTGCAGTAGGAGGTATCAATTTAGGTGCTAGTTTAATTAGAAATCCTTATAATGTTGGAGATTTATCTAATGTTTATGGTCAAACTTACTACATGGTAAAAAATGCTGGTTTATTAAATGGCGGAGTAAAAGCTTTTATCTGGAGACAAGGTGAAAATGAATCTTCTGGAGGGTCTCTTTATTGGGGAGAACTGTTTAATAAATTATATAACTATTGGCATGAAGACTTTCCTGATATTCATAAATATTATATTTTTCAAGTAGGTTTAATTGCTTGGCCTGAAAAACACGCTGGAGCATTAAGAGACTACCAAAGACGTGCAAAAACCATTTATAACGATGTTGATAATATCACTGTAATTGGAAATAGGGGCTATGATGGAATTCATTATGATACTTCCGGGCATACACAAACAGTAAATGAACTGTTTAGAATGATTGACCGTGACCTCTATGGAGGAAAATATAATGAGAATGTAAATTCTCCTAATATACAAAGAGCCTACTTTTCAAAACCAGATAGAAAAGAACTCGTCCTTGAATTTGAACAAGACCAACAGATGGTTTGGGTAGAAGATACCGTTTTGATTGATAAACAAGGAAATGCAGTAAAACAGTATATGAAAAATATGTTTTACTTTAACGAGAATAGTGAAAATACACTTGTTACTTCTGGTAAAGCTGTTAATAATAAGATTATTCTAAGCTTAAATGCCCCTGCACCGAAAGACAAGTTCAATTATCTCCCATCTTTTCATGATGACCAAATCTTTCAACAATTTGGAGGACCATTCTTAACAAATAGAATTGGGATGAGAGCTTTTTCATTTGACCAAGTGGCAATTGAAGAATATACTCCGCCACTATTAACCCCAGAAATTACAATTAATCCGCTTGCTTTTAATCAACTTAAGATTTCTTGGAAGAGTGTTCCCAAAACGCAAAAATATATATTAGAAGCTAAGAGGGCAGATGAGGATACCTTTAACGAAATAGCGATCTTAGAGGCTGGACAAACAGAGTTTTTGCATACTCAATTATCACAAAATACAACCTATGAATATCGTTTGAAGGCTTTAGGTGATAAAACAGAATCTGAATATGGTTTACAGGTAGCTTTAACACCTGCAATTTTAGCAACAGAAAGTGATATTCAACGTGAGGTAGTTATATTCCCAAATCCAAGTGTGAATAAAGAAGCAGTTATCAGATTTCAAAAACCAATGACTGGGAAAATAAGCATTTTAACTATAAACGGTTCACTGCTTTATGAAGAAGATATTAAAAATGTGTATGAATTAAGTCTTCCTGTTCGTAATTATCCACAAGGTACTTATTTGATTAATATCAAAAATGAACAAAAAACAACCGTTAGAAAATTAATGATTGAAAACTAAAGCTAGATTAGGCAATCTTATTAGTGATAGGATTCATTCTTGATTTTGGTAAAACTCTTTGTAATAAAACCTCCTTGTTTATTTTGTGAATCATACGAAACACAAAAACAGGAGGTTTTATTATTTCAAGAGGAGTCTCCAAGATTCTCCGATACACTGTCTATATTCTCGTAGCGGAAGCTCTAATACTAATTGCGGGAGCCTATATTCTCGTAGCGGAAGCTCTAATACTAAATGCGGGAGCCTATATTCTCTGAGCGGAAGCTCTAATACTAAATGCGAGTGCCTATATTCTCTGAGCGGAAGCTCTAATACTAAATGCGGAAACCTATATTCTCTGAGCGGAAGCTCTAATACTAAATGCGGGAGCCTATATTCTCTGAGCGGAAGCTCTAATACTCTAAATGCGAGTGCCTATATTCTCGTAGCGGATGCTCTAATACTAAATGCGGAAGCCTATATTCTCCTAGCGGGTGCTCTAATACTCTTCTATAAGTTTGCTATCAGCGAAGCTGTAATTATCCGAATAATATTATATCTTTAAAATAAGTTGGAAAGAGAGTAAATACAATATAAAATCAGATTTTGTATGCTAAAGAAACATTCAATTCTCATTGGAATCATTATTTCAATATCATTGCTAGTAATTGCTACATTGTATTATCCGGGTGGCTCACAATTTGATAAAAATGCTATTGGCTATGACTGGAAAAATAATTTTATCAGTAATCTTTTCGGAGAGAAGGCGGTGAATGGTGCAGATAATCCATCTCGCTTTTGGGCTGTTGGAGGAATGATTTTTCTTGCTGCAAGTTTTGCCACTTTCTTCGTTGGATTCTCAAAGAGGATACCAGCAAAAGGTGCAGCAAATGTTATAAAATACTTTGGGGCTATCGGTATGATATTTACTTTTTTAATAGCTACTCCCTTACATGATACCATGATTACCATCGCAAGTACAATGTTTCTGCTAAGTTTATTTTACATTACTGTCTTTGTATTCAAAACAAGGCTACATGTCTTCAAATTCCTTTGCACTGTATTCCTTCTTGATTTTTATGGTACTTTATTCCTTTTTGGCTCTGGTTATTTTTGGGAGTTTTTACCGATAATGCAGAAAATTTTGTTCGCTAATACCATAATTTTAATTTTAGGCTTAGAGTATTTTACCAAAAAAGAAGATTTCCAACACATAAAATAGGGTAAATGAAATTACTAATGTAGAGGTGAACTGCTAACCAAGAAGGTTTTTGCTCAATAATTAACCATTTCGATTGTATTAGTAAACCGACAAGGTTTGATTAAACTGAAAATAACCCAAAATGTTTAGGTCATTACCACCATATAAGGCAATGTTTAGGGCATATTCTTTTGTTTCGTGTCCCACTAAAAAGTCGGAGCAATACCAAAAATCTTTCTCAACGTATTGACAAGTAAGAGGATTGAAACTTTCGGGAACAATCGTTTTGACATCAGAAAAGAATTTTAGATTCAGCGATTTACTTGAAATAGCACTAGCAGTAAGTTGCGTGATTTGATAAAGAATAACTGGATTGTCATAGTTAGAGGTTTCAGAGAAGGTAAAGAAGTTTATTTCTACCGATGTATTTTTTGATTTAAGAATGTTGATATTCTTGCCTGAAAATCCCTTAATAGCCTCATCCTTTTGTCCAGATTTTACAAAATAGCTATAGGAGTTTGGTATCTTTGTTGGATTTAAAGGGTCTTTGCTGGGGTTGAGGAAATCCCTAATCAACTGTTCTGTGAATACTATAATAGTAATATTTACGACCGAATTCATGATTTTATGATTTAAAGGAATGGATATACACTAAATAGATTCTCTCGATAATTCGCTGATTTATAGGAGGTAAGATGGAAAGGAGGAAATTGCTATTGAAACAGCATGTCGAAGCAATCAATTATTTTCATTCATCAATTGCTTCGACAGTGTTAAGAAATTACAGCTTATTTAGCAGTAATTGCAGGATCCCAAGAGAAGTATCCAAAAATACTTAAATCAGAATTATACACTGCAAAGCGTAATCCATAATTTTCAGTACCTTTTTTGTTTACTGTGTTTTGTGCAAACCAAAAGTTTTGAGTTGGATTCGGGCTTTGCAATACCAATGGATTGAAACTTGATGGAGCAACGGTTTCTACACCTGGGAATTGTTGCAATTCAAAATTAGGGTTTGAAAAAACATCGTCACCGCCATATTTAAACAGGTTATACAAAATGACAGGACTGTCATAGTTGTTGTATTCAGAAACTGCGTAAAAACGTACTACATCACCCTGAGTTGCAGTAAAGCTAAGGTCGCCTGTGCCTTGTCCACTAATATCAGTTCCATCTGCTACTACCATATATTGATAAGTATGGTCGATACCCGTAGGGTTGTTTTGGTCTGTACTTGGACTAGTGAATGTTTTCATTAATCGAGTTGTGTCAATAATGATATTGACATTAATAATTTTGTTCTTTGACATGGTTATAAAAGTTTTGAGATTGTTCCTACTCGTATGGCTTTTCAGAATGCGCCCTCATAGTAAATGCTTCTATAAGTAAGCCCGTTTATTAAAGTGGTAGCTGAACTCCACTCATCAGAAATTTTTGATATACAAAGTTGGCTCTAAACACAGCGCAGTAAAAGATGATAAATAGCCCTTTTTGCAATCAGTTATTTATATCTGATTTGCTAAAAAGTACAGGTATAAATACCTGTTTTTAAGATATGATTGGTTGTTTTTAGTAGTTTCTATCTATGCTTTAATTATTATTGTGTCGCATTAAACATGATACTATTTAGCAGGCCTGCGAAATAAGAGATTGTTGGATTAAACCTTTAATAACAAAAAATAACCATGAAAAGTATAAGCTTAAAAATCGCTACAATTTTGTGTGCAATAACTATGATTGCCTGCAATAACTCAAATGATAATGCCTTGACTGAAGGTCGCCCAGCACCTGTACCACTAGATTCTTTACTTGTACCAAAAAGTCAAGCGATGGTGAATATTGCCTATTTTGATTCTATCTGTAGCAAGAAATTATCAGAAATTCCCATTAAGGCATATACCATTAGGTCGCAAGAATTATTAGTGGCAATGGGTTTAGATTCATCATTACTCAATAAAGTCATTTATAATAATGTTCGTGTTTATATAGCTTACCAACCCAATGGTGAAAAAGAAGGAACTCCGGGCTATAAATTATATCTTGTACCTGTAGTTGGAGCCAATTTGGATGCTTACCCACCGATTGGCGGAAAAGATGTGATGCTTGATAAGAATGGGAAAGGAATTAAACCAGAGCTTTTAGGTAACTATGCAGATGGAGACCAATATGTATTAGATTTAAACACACCATGCCCCAATACTTGTGCCATTAACGGTGACCTTTTAACGAAGAAAAAGTTGTAATTAAGAATGAATATAGCCAAGATAATATTACTGTTATCGGATTTACCGGTACTGTTAACACTAGTATATACCATTGTTTGCTTTAAAAAGTTGAATAAAGCATTAGGAGTATTTGCATACTTTATATTCTTTTCAAGCTTTATACAATTGCTTTCTTTGGTGTTTTGGCTATATCGCATGAACAACTTGCCTTTACTTCATTTATACGTGCCAATTGGCTTTATACTTTTAGCATGGTTTTATATAACAATCTTAGGTGATTTTATTAATAAGAGAATAATATGGTTTACGACCATATTATTCTCTCTTTTTAGTATCATTAATTCACTAACACTCCAAAATGTTTATACTTTCAACTCTAATGCTTTAACGGTTGAATCTATTCTGATTATCATCCTCGCACTTTTCTCTTTTATGGTTTTCTTGAATGATATTGTTAAGCAAAATGCTTATAATGATATCATCAGTCTCAACTGGATAAACTCTGGATTATTTATTTATCACACTTCCAATTTGTTGATATTCTATTTTGGTGCTACTATTGTAAGTAAGTTTTCAGTGGACACCAATCTTTATACATGGATACTGCATGCTTTTTTCTCTATTATCATGTATTGTTGCTTTTTTATTAGCTTATGGAAACGGTCACGCAGTTGAGTATTGTTGAAACCATATTACCTATGACTGTTATTGTATTTATAATAGCGATAGGTGTTGTGCTTTTGAATCAGCATTTTCATAAAAATTTATTTGAACAAAAACTTAAGCAAGAATCCTTAAAAATACTTTATCGAAACGAATTACTCCGTTCTAGCATACTTATTCAAGAAGAAGAACGCAAAAGGATTGCTCAAGATTTACATGATGAGTTAGGTGCAGTACTTTCTATAATGCGTATGCACTTGATAGTATTAGAAAAACAAATTGCAAAGGATAATACCAATATGCTGACAGGCGTTGAAAACGTTCGTCAACTTTCAGAATCTGCTCTCAGTAGTATTCGGAGTATTAGTCACCAGTTAATGCCACCACAATTAGAGAAATTTGGATTAATAAAAACCTTAGAGTCGGTTACCAATCAAATCAATAAAACAGGTAAAATACAGATTCACTTGACTACCTCTTGCGACGATACACCTATTCTTACTTGGGCAATCAGTTTAGGCTATTACAGAATAATAATGGAATTAATTAACAACACCATTAAACATGCTAATGCTACAGCGATTGATTTAAATATATTATGTAATACTTTTGACATAAAATGTACATACAGCGATAACGGTTGCGGTATTAACACAGAAAATAGCTCTGCTGGCTTAGGCCTCAAAAGTATTGAAGGTAGAGTAACAGCCCTAAACGGAACACTAAAATGGGGCAATAACGAAAAAGAAAATGGTTTTTACGCCTTTATTGAAATACCAATTGACAATACAACCCTTAATAACCCATAACAATTATTTTATCAATTTTCAGGAAAAAACATTATCTAAACAAATGTTATTATGGAAGAAAAAATAAGAGTTGGGTTAGTGGAAGATCAAGTACTTTTTAGAGAGGGAATGAAAGGGATTCTCAATCATGCCAGCAACAATAAATTTGAAGTAGTCTTTGAATGTGGAGATGGCTACTCAGTAATTGATAGGTTAAAAGATAGTCAATCCATTCCAGATGTCATGTTGGTGGATATTTCCTTACCAGCCAGACCCGACAAAAAAGAATTTAGCGGTTTGGATGTCACCAATGTCCTGTTAACGACTTTCCCCAATGTACGAATTTTGATACTGTCTGTTCATGAAGATGAAAACTTTATAACAGACCTAATCGAACATGGAGCCCACGGCTATTTGGTAAAAGATAGCGACCCTCAAGAAGTATTCGATGCTATCCAATCGGTTTATAGCAAAGGCTCTTACATTAACGAACGCACTTTGAAGGCAATTCAGAGTAGAATGGGCAAAAAAGTAAAGAGCAAGAAAATGAATATTGCCATCACCAAAAGAGAAGAAGAAATTTTACAACTTGTCTGTCAGCAATACACTGCCGAAGAAATTGCAGAAAAACTTTATATCAGCGTAAAAACTGTAAATGGACATAGAAATAATTTACTTCAAAAAACAGGTTCTAGAAATGTTACTGGTTTAGTATTATATGCCATTAAAAACAGTATTTTCTCTTTGATTTGAGATAAATAGCAGGCTCTATCTTGCGACTCTGATGAAATTTCATTTACGGTTTTTGTCGGTTTTATACGGGAAATTGCGTGAAAAAGATGAAAAAACCTATCTCTGAGATAGGATGACCTATCTTTTTCACGCAAAAAACCGCAAAAAAGACAGATTGAGCTATCTCTGAGATAGCTCAATCCATCTCGAAGATAGCCTATTCTATCTTCGAGATGGATTGATGGTTCTTTTAGATAGATTGGGCTGTCAGAAAGATGAATTGGCTTAGCAGGAAAATTACTATTGGTTTCTGAGAGCTAATACTGGTCGTAGATTATACTCAATGTCGTAAATTGCAGAAAGCTTACGACCAGTGTTAGACTCCAATATCGACCAACTATTTACTATGTTATAAAGCCCCGTTTTTTACTCTTATCAATTTACCATTCAATTCATCAGAAAGTATATACAATTTACCCATAGGGCTTTGTACCACTTTCCTTATTCTTAATCGGTCGTTTACAAATAGTTCCTCTGTACTTTTTATCGTTTCGTTTTCAATAGTTAACCGCCATAAACTACCTTTTGATAATCCGCCAACTAATAAATTATGGTTCCAAGCAGCAAATTCTTGACCCACATAAAAGTGCAGACCTGTGGGTGCTACTGTTTGTAACCATGACCAAACTGGCTCTGTGTAAGTATTCCCGAGAATGGGTTTTGGTGCAAATTCTGCAAAACGATATTTACCTGTTGTTTTCATTGGCCAACCATAATTGCCCCCTGCTTTTAGTACATTTATTTCATCTCCTTGGTGTGTACCATGCTCGCTAAACCATATTTTGCTAGTGTTGATTTCAAGTGTTAAGCCTTGTGCTGCTCTTATACCTATAGCGTATAATCCAGGAGTTGCTTTATCTCCAAAATAAGGATTATCGTTTGGTATTGTTCCATCAGAATTTATTCGATAGATTTTCCCTCTTTTATCTTCAATATTTTGAGCGATTGGTATACTAGGTTCATCTTTTTCGGTAAATAGTCGTTCGCCAATGGTAAAATATAGTTTACCATCATTCCCAAAAAGCATCCCACCACCATAATGTACCCGCTCATGGGTATGAGGTTCTGCCACAAAAAGCACCTTAATTTGTTGTAATGATTGATTTTCGAGTACTGCCCTTATAATTTTGGTAGTTCTTCCTTTTGTTGCAGCTTTGGCTGCATAAGACAGGTAAATAAATTTATTTGTCTTAAAATCAGGGTCGAGCAACACTTCAAATTTGCCAGTGTTATCACCAAAACCACCAAGACTGTCTTCTAAGTCTGTAGGAAAACCCTTAATTTTGGTCTTTTCTTTATTTAATAAATTTACTTTTACCAAATCACCTTCTTTTTCTGAAATCAAAACTTCATCTTCTGATATAAAAACAATGCTCCAAGGTCGTTTAAGTCCTTCTAAAATAGTTTCTTTTTCTAACCGAATAGCATTTACATCAAAGATTTTATGGGGTGTTCGGGTAGATACTTTATCGGCAATAAACCACCCCTCATTAGTTTTCATGAGGTTGAAATAGTCGGTGAACAAATCTTTTGCAGTGCTGATTTCAATTTTTGCACTACCCATATTATTCGTGATATCTATACTAACTATACGAGTGCTTAGGTTTGCTGGTCTTGCATGAGGTTTGAATAAACCGATATATTGATTTTTTGTAAATTCGATAAATTTTCCATTATTATAATTTTTCAGATGACACGAAGCGTGCATTGCTTTACTCACTTTAGTGCTATCTCCTGTTGCCCACCCATCAAAATAATTTTGTATCGTACTTTCTATCAATTGCCTTTCGGTGGGGCTGTTTTGGGGAAATGCTGAAAAAAAACTGGCAGTTAAACATATAATTAAGACTACTTTTTCCATTTTCTAAAAGTGTTTTTTGATTATCAAAATGAAACCTTTTCATTTCGGTGCTCAAAAATGCAATAGACTTTTAAAATGATGGTATAATAATCTAAATTCAGTAGTACGGTTTTATAAATCTGGAGTATTTGACTGTTGATAAGCACTGGGAGTCATGCCTTTAATTTTTTTGAAAGTAGCGAAAAAAGTTGATTTAGCGTTAAATCCTACCTCATCGCCAATAGCATCTATCGTTAAATTTGTATTTTCTGATAATATCTTACAGGCTTCGTTGATTCGGTATTCATTCACAAAAAGAGTGAAATTCTTCTCAACATTATCATTTAAAAGTTGGGATAATTGATGACCCGAAAGATTGATTTCCTTGGCAAGGTCATTAATTTTTAGATTTGGATTTTTAAAGAGTTCCTTCTCCGTCATCACTTTTCTTAGGTTGTGTATTATTAGCTGAGCATCCTCATCATTTAGCTTTTTATCAGCATATTTTTGTGAAGAGAAAGACGATAGGTCGTTTGTTTTTTTGCGATAAAGTAATGTAAATACTACAAAATAAATGATAATTGAAAAATACACAGCCCCATTGATATAACTGCCTTTGGTAATGTTTAAAATTGCCCAAACGTAAGATATAAAAAGTATTATTACCGCTGCACAAATGGTCAGTATCCATTTTTCAAAAGGTTTTAAACTTTCTTTTCGAGTGATTTTTTTCAGAAGTGGGATTAATAAAAAGACAGAAAAAGCAATGTAAATGCCCCATTGTAGATATATAATAGGAATAATGTAGCGTCCCCATAACTTAGGAAAACTCTGATATGGGTAAATAAGTCCTACTACTACAATTATGAAAAACCAAGCCATTAGTTGCCAAAGCCAAGATTTTGGTAAATTTTTAATGTGGCTGATTTCTGATTTTATGAAGAAGTATAAAAACGGACCTATAAAAAAACAGGCAGTCAATCCAAACTGTAGATATATTTTAGGTAAACTGTAATCAAAGAAATATGCAACCGATTTTCCTATCCTGATGCTCAATACCATTAACAAAGCACCCAAAAAATAATTAGACAGATATTTTTTGGATGAAAAAAATATATAATAAATACCTATAATGAGTCCGTTAAATGCCCCCAAGGTACTAAAAAAGAATAAAACTTTATCACCAAAACTCATTGTACGTTTTTTGTTTTATAAGGCAAAAATTATCTTTCAGGGTGGTTGATTTGCTTTAATAAAAGCTAAAAGCAAAGAGGTATTTTAGACATTTTCCTTCTTAATTGCTAATTCCCAAGCTTTTCAAGAACTCTGCTCTGTAATTTCCGCCAATGGGTATTTCTGTTTTATCAATAAATACTCTGTTTCCTTCAACATGGCTTATTCTTGCTTTATTTATTACAAATGACCGATGAAGTCTCAGGAAATTTTGATTGGGCAATAATGCTAAAAAATCACTAAAAGTCATGACAGGGAAAATCGTCTGGTTTTCGGAAACAATGAGTACATTATTTCCCTTGGCTTCGGCATAGAGTAAAGTGCCAAAATCCACTTTGTGTATTTTCCCATCAGCTTTTATAAAAGTAAAATCTTCTACGTTTTCTTCAATCGGTTTTATAGAAGGTTGTTTTAATACAGCTAGTTTTTCTTTGACTTTATCAACAGCAATAATAAATCTATCTAAAGAAAAAGGTTTTAGCAAATAATCTATTGCCGAAAGGTCAAAGGCATCAAGGGCGAATTCCTTGTATGCCGTGGTAAATATGACACAGGGTGGATTTTTGAGTGTTTTTAAAAATGCTATTCCATCCAAAACAGGCATATTAATGTCCAAAAAAAGTAAATCAACAGATTGACTTTCTAATACTTTCTTGGCTACAAAAACATTTTCGCAACTTGCTAGGAGCTCAATTTCAGGCAAATGGGAACAGTATTTTTCTATAATTTGTCTGGCTATAGGCTCGTCATCTACAATGAGACAGGTTATTTTATTTTCCATTTATCCTGAGTTTTACTTCGTAATTAGTTGTCGTCTCATTAATTTCCAAATCATACTCGCTTTTATATATCAAATCCAACCTTTTTCTTACATTGTCTAGCCCAAAACCACTATGTTTTTGCTTGTCATTGTACATATTATTATGAGAGTTTACTACCGAAAATAATATTGAATTTCCCCAAGTTTTAAGGCTAATTTCTATATTTATCACATTATCTAGACTGTTTTTGGAGTGTTTAAAAGCATTCTCTACAAAAACAATCAACAACATAGGAGCTATTTTGAAAGATTTTTGAGGGTTGCTCTCTTCAAAATCTGTTTTCAAGTTTAGACGTTCGCCTAAACGTATTTTTTCAAAATCAATGTAGTTTTTTATATAGTTAATCTCTTCTGGTAGCGGCACCAAAATATCTTTGGCATCGTACACCGAATACCTCAATAAATCTGATAGTTTCAGCAACAAATTTGGTATTTTTTGATGGTCAGTTAATGACAAACCGTATAGATTATTTAAGGTATTAAACAAAAAATGTGGACTTAATTGAGACTGTAGAAGCTGTAATTCGGATTGACTATGCAAAACTGTTGTATTGGCTACGTCTAATTTGTGTTCAGTACGCATGCGTGTGAGCTTTATGAGCAGACCAATCAACATACTGATAACAAAATAGATAATCAATGCTATAGCGACAACTAAGAATTCTTGATGAGTGATAAGTGTGTCTATAATGGGCATTAAAGATACTATCAGGGCGAAAGTCAATCCAATCAGCACAATAAATACCAAATTACTGATATGTTTTCTTTGCCATAAACTCGCCAAAAAACGACCTACAAATACACCTATCAACAACAAAATAGTTGACATTAAGGCTATCTCGTCGTCATTATTCTTGAAAAAAATATCTGCAAATGCCATAAAGACGGTAAACAGAAGTATTGCAGCTATGATACACAGCCCTAAATAATTGCCGATTTTAACGGCTTCTTTTCCAAATATTTTTTCTACAAAGCTCATTTTGTTTTTTTCTACAAAATTGAATACCCTTATGTATAATTAAAATTATTGACTTCAAACTCCATTATTTGACTGACGAAATCGCATTTAAACCTGTTAAAACCTTTGTCAGTCCTTTTCCCATGTTTATCACTTCAAAATTGATTTCTGTCAGACTTGTTTTCTGGGCTATCACAGGAAAACAAACTTTGTCAAAAAAATAATTATGAAAAAACTATTTCTGTTACTAATCCTATCAGGTCAAATATTGGCCCAAAACAAAAGTATTATCGGGAGTGTCAAAGATACTCAAAATGAATCGGTGATTGGTGCCACAGTCAAACTTATGAACAGTATCGACTCAAGTTTTGTGAAAGGAGAAATTACTGATATAAACGGGAATTTCCTTTTACAAAATTTATCTAGCGGCAGTTATTTTTTAGAAATCACTTCAATAGGGTTTTTGAAATATACAAGTGTAAAAAGGACATTGGATGAACAACAGACCAAGGTGGAGCTGCCCGTTATTATCCTTTTGCCTGCCAAGAGTACCACCTTAAACGAGGTAGTAGTTAGTGCTAAAAAACAGCTAATTGAGCAGGAAATAGACAAAACGGTTGTAAATGTTGGAACGATGATATCGGCAGCGTCCAGTAATACTCTTGAAGTTTTGGAAAAAACGCCCGGTATATCAGTGGATGCTCAAGGAAATATTAATCTGTATGGGAAAAGTGGCGCAATGGTTTTAATCGATGGTCGCAGTACTTACATGAGCGGGACCGATTTGGTAGCTTATCTTAAATCTTTACCAGGTGGTTTATTAGAAAAACTTGAACTGATGGATAATCCACCTGCAAAATATGATGCCGCTGGGTCTTCTATCATCAATATTATTTTAAAGAAGAACAAAGCAAGAGGTTTAACGGGTAACCTATCTTCGGGTATGTCGATGGGGCAAAAACGGAGAGTCAATAATAGTGTAAACTTTAATCTTAATCGTCAGAAAATCAATTGGTTTTGGGGAATAGACCAGAGTTTAGACCATGACTATACAGAAGAAACTTCTCAAAGGACAATTTTTAATGATGAAAAAATAAGTATTGCCAATATTCAATCGAAAAACTATAGCAATTATAAATCTAATAGTTTGAATGGAAGATTTGGCGCTGATTTTACTTTGAATGAAAAAACTATTTTAGGCGTGCAGTTTTTTTTACAAAATAGACCCCGTTCAGATGATGCAAATTACATCAATACTACAGCTACTCAAGATTTCAAAGGTAATAATAGTGGTAAAATTGATTGGAACTCAAAGTCAGCCAATTTAAACTTTAACCATAAATTCAATAGTAAAGGACATGAGTTATCAGGAGATTTGAACATATTAAACTATCAGTCTGGAGGCTTACGAAGCTTTAATAGAGTAACTGAAAATGTGCTTTTTGACAATAAATTATCAAGTAATATTAATATCTATAACTTCAAAACAGACTATTCATTGCCATTGGGCAAAGGAGCTAACTTGGAAAGTGGAATAAAAGCGAGTTTTGTAAAAAACGATAACGATGCACTTTTTAGGGATGAGTTCTCCGCAATCATTTACAACCGAAGTAATCACTTTATATATCATGAAAATATAAATGCAGGATATGTAAATTTTAGAAAATCAATCAATAAGAAGTTGAGTTTACAAATGGGTTTGAGAGCAGAAAACACCAATATTTTGGGAGAATTATTAGCAAACGAAAGTGTTGCATATCAGCGATTTAATCAAAATTTCACCAATCTTTTTCCTAGTGTATTTTTAAGTTATAACTTAGACAGTTTAAAAAATCACAACCTTAGTTTTAATTTTACAAGAAGAGTAAACAGACCTAATTATCAACATTTTAACCCATTCCTAAATTATGTCGATGCCTACAATTATACTCAAGGTAATCCAGATTTACAGCCCTTTTATTTGAATTTGGTGCGTTTTAAGTATCAATATAAATCTATTTATACACTAGGTTTTGGCTACGATGGTGCGGATGGAATTCTTGGTGAAATTACTATCAGAGAAGGTGAAACATTTATCCGAAAACCATTTAATACGGGCATTGGCAACAGAATATTTATTAATCACAATTTAACACTACAACCTACTAAATGGCTAAGCTCAACATTGTATTTTCAAGTGGCTCGATTCGATATTAAAAGTAACATAAACGGAGAAACCAATCATACCGTATTCTTTACGGCAAGATTATCTACCAATCAACAAATTAGTTTTGGGAAGGGCTGGTCAAGTGAACTTTCTGCTCAGTACAAAACCGAAGAAAGAATTTATCCTACAACAGTGTTAGCTCGGGGATCTGTTTACTATTCGATGCAAAAAAAGATTTTGAAAGACAAAGGAGCGATAAAATTGAATATCAACGATATTTTTCATTCAGATACTTATCGAGAACGGGTAGAAAACTTTCAGAATATTTATCAAAATAGGGTTAATATAAACGATACTCAGCGAATTGGTTTAGCATTCAGTTATAGATTTGGCAATGAAAAATATGCCCGAAAACGCCGAAATAGAGACAATTCTGCAAGCGAAGAGACAGAGAGAGTGCAATAAGCTGAATAGCAAAAGACACAAGAACAAAATCTTTATTCTTGTGTCTTTTGTCTCTACTACAAATTCTCTTCTAAAACCGCCGTCTTAACATTATCGTCAGAATGCCTATCAATCAATTTATTAATTGGATCGATTCCAGCTTTTTTAGGTTTTTCTTTGACGATGATTTTGAAGGTATTGTCTTTCTTAGCTACTTTGTATTTTTGGATATAAAGCAATTTATCTTTACCATCTCTTTCTTCGCCGTACACGCCCACATCAATCCAATCGTTTAATGAAATTGGTTTCTCATTGCCAGAACTATCCGCACGGAATTTCTCTGAAATAGCTTTGATACTTACCTCATAAGTTTTGTTTGGCAATACTTTGTAGCTTACTTTGTCTGTTTTATTTTCAAACAAAGTAATGGTTTCAAACATATCCTTGATGATATATTTCAAAGAATCTGGCGTTTCTGCTTTGAAGTATTTCAACAAATCCTGACTGGTTGGATAGCGTTTGTATTTTCCATCCGAACTTGGATATTTCCAATCTGCCAAGAAATCGTGCAAGGCTTTATTTACTTTATCTTCGCCGATATAATCTTGCAAAGCAAACATTACTAATGAACCTTTGTTATAATGAATATAGCCCTGACTTTCTACCAATGCCAATGGTTGTTCTTTTTTACTTTCTCTGGCACGACCAGTCAAGTATTTATCCAATTCGTACTTCAAGAATTTTTGCATTAATTCGGGTTTAATAGCATGTTTCATCACCATCAAAGCAGAGTATTGTGCTTGTGTTTCCGAAAGCATGGCATTACCTTTTACTCTGGCTTCCGCTACTTGGTGTCCCCACCATTGATGTCCCAATTCATGAGCTGTTACATAAAATGGCATGTCCAAATCTTTCTCTGGGTCGTTGATTTTCTGGATAAACCCTATTCCTTCTGAAAATGGAACGGTATTGGCAAACGACTGCGCAAAAGAAGCATAGCGTGGAAATTCCATGATTCTCATTTGGCGATATTGATAAGGAGCGAAGTTTTTATCAAAATAATCAAATGACGATTTCATGGAGGAAATCATCTTTTCGAGGTTATACTCATGTCCTTTATTATAGTAAATTTCCAAGTTTACATTCTTCCATTTATCACGTTTAATTTCGTATTTAGCCGAAATAATTGAATAGAAATTGACCATCGGAACATCCATTTTATAATGGAAATACTTACGATTTTGCTCCTCCCAAGTTTTCTGTAAATAACCTGGGGCGATAGCCGTTTGGTCTTTACTGGTACCAATTACCATCTCAAAACGAATATAATCTGAATCATCCCCAAACAAACTTTGTGAAAGTCCGATTGGATTATTCTGTTCCATCATTCTTTCTTTTTCTGGCAATTTGTACTTTTTACGAGTGTCGTCATCACCAATTTCAAAGTCTTCGCTATAACCTAAAGAAGGGAAATAATTATTATTAAAGAACGTACCATTATATACAACATTGGTATTTGAACCACTAGCTACAAAACCTTTGGTTTCAAATTTAGTTTTGAAACTCATCTTCACAGAATCGCCAACGGCTAAAGGTTTACTTAATTGATAAATCGTAAATCCGAATTTATCATAAGCTTTTTTTACTTTAGCACCACCTTCAAATTTCAGGTACTCAAGCTTCATATTATGCAAAATGTCATTCTGAATAAGAATGTCATTTAATACCTTTTTCGTTTTATTCTTTAACCAAAAATAACCTTCGGCAGTAAAATCACGCTCTTCAGGATATACTTCTACTTTCAGGTTTACATCAACAATTCTGGGTTGAGGAGCATTATCAAATTGCTTCTTCAAGGTTTTTTCGTAATCTACTTGTAGCTTTTCTTGGTCTTCTTTGGTAGTGTATTTATTCAGTTTATTTGTGTTATAATACACATAAAAACCCGTAGAAATAAAAACAACCAAAGTGCTGATAGCTAAAGTAAGAATTGGTTTACTCAAACGAAGTTGCCCAATTTTTAGACGAGTTTTCATTAAAGATTCTGTTCCTCTTACGCTCAATAAAACAGATGTAATAAAGAGAATGCCTACAAAAGCCAGCCAGTAGAGTTTCATCCAAGAGAATGACGATACAAAATGTCCGTATTTGTTCATGTCAGAATAACCACCTAAACTACCACTATTGAATGAAAATAGCGGATGTTCGATACCAGCGCTACTCATGAACATATTAATAATAAAGAAAACGAACATCAATGCAAAACCAACTAATTTGTTGTTGGCAATGGTCTGTATGAAAAATGAGAGTAATGTAAACGCTACTAAAAAGATAAGTTCGTCGGTAAAAAGTGTTTCAAAATAGAGTGGTAATTCAAAGTTGAAATAGCCATGTGCTACTTGAACGCATACACCAAAGAAAATTAATCCTAATAACAAAGCGATATAAATAAAGATTAACCCAATGAATTTGGAGAGTAATCCAACCCAATCTGGGACTGGCAAAGCATCAATGATAAGATTAATATTAACTGTTCTTTCTCGCCAAATTAATTCGCCAGAGTAAAAAACTACGATGATTAAAAAGAACAAGTCGAATTCCGACAAAAAGCCTAAAACGTTGGCTGTGATAGGATAGGAGCTTGTTCCATACATTTCTCCGAAATAGAAAGAATTAATGGTTAAATCTGCAAAGCCTACAAAAACGATGGCAATAAATGGAATTTCTTTAACGACCATTTTGGCATAAAAAACAGATTGCTGCCAAAGCTGAGTAAGATTTGCGGAGAAATTAGTGAATTGATGAACGAGTGGAATTACTACATTTTCTGGTTTGATAGTAGGAGCTACTTCTTTCACAACTTTCTTTTTCTTGTTCTTGAACCATGACGAAGTAACCACATTGAAACTAAAAGCATAATATGTAATGGCTAAAATAACAAAGCCGACACCACACCAAAGTACACGATTCCAGAGCATCATGCCTTCAAGCGGAATCAATAAATTGTTTTTCTGTGCTGGCGTCCAGTACTGAGTATAGATTTGGAAGGTTCTGATTGCGAAAGGGTCAACTAATGATGCGAGGTCTTTATTCTCTAAATCTTGTGTAATTGTCCCCGTTATTTCATACAAAACAAATAAAATAATCCCTTGTGTGTAAATCAATAAAGGTTTTCTACTGAGTGTTCCAGCCGCAAAGTAAATAGTGGCTTGGATAAAAAGATTGGTAATGCCATAAAAGATAAATGGCTGAAAATAATGCCAAGCATCAAAAGTGTGCATTGTTTTTTCTTTCCAAGATGGATCCCAAGGGAGGAATTTACCAAGCGAAAATCCTAGCATAAAAGCTATCCAAATAGAAGAGTAAATCAATACCATGACAAAAAAAGAACCCCAGAAACGTCCCATCAAATAATCGAATTTCGACATGGTGGTGGTAAACATCAAGGATTCTGTTTTATGTTCAAAGTCTCGCAAAACGGCTACGCCCATCACTGCTGAACTAATGAAAGTTACGGCAAAAGTCATGATGATAGTCATGAAAGAAAGCGAGTACGGAGAATTAGCTTGTAACTGTCCACCACCCGAACCGCCGATGGTAACGTATTTTGAGGTTGCTGCCGCAAAACAAAGGATAAATAAAATCAGAAAATATAGATAAGTAGCTGCTCTGTTCTTTCGATAGCTAAATTCAAAACGTAAAATTTCTAAAAACATAGTCGTGTTGGTTTAGGCATTAGCGAAAATTTTTGCAAAATAAACATCTTCTAAATCGCCATTGACGGCAGAAAAAGTACCATCAGGATTGCTATCTGCCAACACATGAATGACTGGCGAACCACCGATGAGTTTATCAGAAATCAGTGTGAAGTTTTTCTTATAATCTTCTAATTCTGCTTTATGAATACGTTTTCGCCAGATTTTTCCTTCAATTTCTTGAATAGCATCAAAAGGATTGCCTTTGTAAAGTACTTGTCCTTTATTAAAAACCGCCATGTCTTGACACAACTCTTTTACGTCTTCCACGATATGGGTAGAAAGTATCACAATGGTATTTTCGCCTAATTCCGACAATAAATTCAAAAAACGATTGCGTTCAGCAGGGTCTAAGCCAGCAGTAGGTTCGTCAACAATAATTAACTTAGGACTTGCTAAAAGCGCTTGAGCAATACCAAAACGTTGTTTCATTCCACCAGAGTAACCCCCCAAATTCTTTTTGCGAGCATCCCAAAGATTGGTTTTTTGAAGAAGTGATTCTACCAATTCTTTACGTTCTTTGGCATTGGTGATTCCTTTCAAAACTGCCAAATGATTCAATAAAGTAACCGCATCAACTTTTGGATACACACCAAATTCCTGTGGTAAATAGCCAAGGGTTTTACGTACTTCTTCTTTTTGAGTAAGCACATTAATATCGCCTAAAGTAATTGAACCAGTATCAGCTTCTTGGAGTGTTGCGATGGTACGCATTAAGGAAGATTTCCCTGCACCGTTTGGTCCTAATAAACCAAACATTCCTTGATTGATAGTTAGATTGACGTTCTGAAGTGCTTGAACGCCATTGGAATAGGTTTTGTTCAGGTTTGTAATAGTAAGTTGCATAAAGTTTGGAGTTTGAATTTTATACAAATTACAATTTAACCTTTATTAATTGTTCTGTTTATGATGAATATGTTGATAATTAGATAAATGGCAAAAAAACAGGCAAAGCACAGAACATAAATTCTGAATGCTTTGCCTATTTAACTTATGTTTTATAAAACTATTTTGAGAACTAAACACCAATAACCAATTTCTAATCACTTCTTAGGTTGGAAAAAATACATTCCCAGAAAAAGGATAAAAGCGAAAGTACAAATCCAAAGTCCGCAAGCTTCACGAGCTAATTCTTGATTAATGGTTTTCATGGATAAGCCACCACCTTCTGAGAAAAAACCTTCCCAAGAAGTCATCTGTAACCAAGTATTTAGTCCTGCGACAAAAGACATAATGGCAACAACCACTAATAATTCTGGATTACTTTTTTCTTGATAGGCTTTTATTGAACAATATGCCGCTACCAAATAAATCGGAATCCAAAGTACTGGGTCTGGGTCATTGTATTGCCAACCCGCAAAAAGTAAGAAAATCATGGTAAAAACTATTCCGAGGTATTTCATTTTTATGAGTTGTGAGTTAAGAATTGTGAGTGATGAGTTTTTTGAGTTTCGAGTGATGAGTTTTAAATATCATTACTTAGTATAGGTGTCCTAAACCTACAAGTAATTAAAGCTCACTACTCAAAGCTTATAGCTGATTCATTTGCAAAAAGAATCTATCGCCAATTTAGCATCAGGATAACCCAAACGATTTGCCATTTTGAAGTTTAAACAACTATCGTCCGACTGTCCTCTTTTTTGTTGAACAATCCCCAAACCGTAATATGCTTTAGCAAATTTGTTATCTGCTTTCACTGCCGCCGTAAAATCGGCCAAAGATTTATCAAAGTCACCAAATTGAAAGTAAATATTGCCACGATTATACAAAGCATTTACTTCTTTTGGGTTTAATTGAATTGCTTTGTCGAAATCTACAATTGCTTCCTCAGATTTTTGCAAAGCCGCTAAAATAATTCCTCTTTTTACATACAATTCAGCTGTGTCTGGCTGGATTGTAATGGCTTTAGAACAATCTTGAAAAGCACCTTCCCAATCCGATTTTTCCATTTTTACCGAAGCCCTGTTGAAGTATGGTTGGTAATTGTTGGGGTCTAATTTAATGGCTTGTTCATAATCTAATAAAGCCGTTGTGAAATCTTTTAATTCAAAATTGGCTGCACCACGCATATTGAAAGCTTTGGCATTATTCGGGTCTTTATCGATGGCTTGATTCAAGTATTCGATGGCTTCTCTAGCTTTTCCTTGTTTCAATTGTTCTTTCGCTTTTTCTAAAAAAGCATCAGACGAACCCGTGCAATTCACTAAAAGAATGGAAAAAGAGGCTAAATAAAGCGAAAATGAAATTTTTTTTAAAATATTTTTGAATGTCATAATAGTATGTTAATTAACTGTAAATCAAAAGGTCATCGTGTAAATCAGTCAAAATAGACTTGATTTTATTAGAAAACTTTCCTCAAAGTTGCGGTGAAGGTTTTGAAAAAACAACAAAACCTGCCATCTTTGTGACGGCAAATTACCAGCTCCCTCCGAATCCCCCAGGTCTTGACCGAAGCAAGGGTAGGCAGGTTGTAGCGGTGAATTTGCCTTTTTTTGTTTTATGACCATTCCATTACTTCATCAAGCTTCAAAAAATTAACTTAAATTTATTTTTAGATTAATAGGAAAAATAACTGTTCTATACTGTTATAATTTTTTGAAAAAATGTCTGCTTTCTCAAATGCTTTTCCTAATTTTGTAAACAGTATTTACAAAGAATCAATATCAAGCTTTATTCCTTGAATTTACTTTCGTTTTTAATTAGCGTTTAACTAATATATTTCTCAAAAAACAAATCATCATGAAATTTTTTATTGACACAGCCAATCTCAAAGAAATCCAAGAAGCACAGGATTTAGGTGTATTAGACGGTGTAACAACCAATCCATCGTTAATGGCTAAAGAAGGTATTAGCGGTAAAAACAACGTTCTTAAACATTACAAAGCAATTTGTGATATCGTTGAGGGAGATGTTTCTGCGGAAGTAATTGCTACTGATTTTGAAGGAATGATTCGTGAAGGAGAAGAATTAGCAGAATTAGATGAGAAAATTGTTGTTAAAATTCCGATGATTAAAGACGGAGTAAAAGCATTGAAGTATTTCTCTGAAAAAGGAATTAAAACTAACTGTACCTTGATTTTCTCTGCTGGTCAAGCTTTATTGGCGGCTAAAGCTGGAGCTTCTTACGTTTCTCCATTCATTGGTCGTTTAGATGATATTTCATTCGACGGTATCCAATTAATTGAGCAAATTCGTACTATTTATGATAATTATGGTTTTGATACTGAAATCTTAGCAGCATCAGTACGTAACCCAATTCATATTATTAGATGTGCTGAAATCGGTGCAGACGTTATGACTGGTCCACTTTCAGCAATGTTGGCATTATTGAACCATCCTTTGACGGATAGCGGTTTGGCTAAATTCTTAGCTGACCACGCTAAAACGAATGCTTAGTTAGCTATCGGCTATCAGCTTTCGGATGTCAGTCTTCGGCTATCAGAATTGCAAATAACCAAAAAAGCTCTTCATACCTTGATGTTTGAAGAGCTTTTTTATTGACTTTCGGATGTCTGCTTTCGGTCTTCGGACTTGTGAGCAAAATCTTTAAAATCTTAAAATCTAAACCAGAGCTCCAAAAGCCCAAGAACGATAACAACATCTGAATTCTTTCCGAATGCCGAAATCCGACGACCGAAATCCAAAAGCAGAAATCCGATGACCGACATCAGAAAGCTCATTGCTCAAAGCTCACAGCTAAAATCTAATTAATCGGTACAAGTACCTTCACACTGATATTTCTTCCCATGTTATAAACACCTTGTCTGCCCGTTGTCTGGTTCACATCCAAATACTTCAATCTACTTTGGTGACTTTGATAAGTATTATCTAATAAATTATTGACGTTCAGATAAACTGAAAATAAAGCTTTCTTTTTCAAATTAGTAATCGTAGCACCAGTTCCAACATTGACCAATGAATAAGCGGGTGTTTTTGTTTCTGTATTATAAGCTAAAAGTGCATTGTTTTGTTGTTGATTATGTTCTAATTCCACAGAAAAATAAGTGTTTCTCACATGCTTCCCCAAAGTGTTTTTTGTCAGTTTAATATTACTCAACCATCTTGGCGGAGGCATAAATGGCAAGTACTTCGCAGAATCATTTTTCGCAGAAAGATTTACTCCATTTACAGAAGAATAACTTTGTGTAAAACTAAACCAACGTGCCGAAGCAGGATTATAAGTAACTACAGCCTCTAAGCCCAAAAGTCTGGCATTGCCTTGTTGATAACGAAAAACAGGTACGCCATTAATGATAGAATCTTTTCCTGAAATATTCTGTACACGTTCTGAAAAAGTATAATGATTAATACGATTACTGAATAAATTTACATCAATATAGAGCGAACTATTTTCAAAAGTAAGACCTAAATCATTTTGTAGCGATACTTCAGATTGTTGATTAATATTCCCGATTTCGTAACGGAAAGTACCTGCATGTTCGCCATTGGATGAAATTTCTGGTACTGATGGCGCTCTAAAACCTCTGGCAACGTTTGTTTTTACAGAAAGTAAATCATTGATTTTATAGACTGCTCCAAAACTTCCTGTAGCATTTTGAAATGTTTTGTTGAAACCAGCGAAACGTTCGCTAGTGTTGGCTGATGGTTGGGTTTGGAATTTTCCTTCGGAATCAATGTATAATTTATGAATATCTAATTGACGAATGTCAAATCTTAATCCGCCACTCATGATTAACTTATTGAATTTCTTTTTTGAAAATACAAATACACCATTATCAAATAAATTAAAATTTGGATACAAGGTTTCATTACCACGATTATTCATCGTTTGTGCCATTCCGTTTGTTCCGATTGTAACTTCAAAATTATTTTTTTCTGGAAAGTTAAATCTTGCATCATAATAAAGTGTTTGCAAATAGAAGTATAAATCGGCTTCAAAAGGTTTTAAAACATTGCCGTATTCTCTTCTGTGATTTTGTGAATAAGCTAAATTCAAGCTCAAAGAACTTTTTCCCAACATTAAAAAGTTGTTCCATGATACTTTATAGTTACTTAGAGATTGTGAATTGGAAGGATTAATTGAAGGATTTTTTAATTCTTCTTCCGATACTCTAACATTTTCACTTTTTCCATTTATTACTACTTGTTTTGAAAAATATCCTTCTGCATTTCTAGTGCCATCTATGATGTTAATATCTTGTCCAAATTTTGAAAAGTAAATTCTTGAAAAGCCCCATTTTTTGTTTAAACCAATCATTCCAGAATAGTTAAGTTCTTGAAATTTAGAACCATTTACTAAACCATCGAAAGCATTTTGATAATTGCCAGCATTTTTATTACTGAATCTACTTGTCCAAACAAAACCATTTTTATTACCACCCAGATTTGCCGAAAATCCGTGTAAGCCATTGTTCGTCTGATAATTGTACAATATACTTCCATTGATTTTATCTGATTCTGTCGGTGTCGGAGAAATTACAGAAATTACGCCTCCCAAACCATCTGAGCCATACATTAATGAACCCGCACCACGAATAATTTCATAACGTTCAATAGAAAACTCATCAATATGCAAACTATGTTCTTCGCCCCATTGATTATCTTCTTGGCGAACGCCATCATGAACAGTAATTACTCTATTGAAGCCCAAGCCACGAATAATCGGTTTTGAAAGTGTAGGTCCAGTCATGATTTGTGAAACGCCGGGCAATTTTACAATCGCATCTACTAAATTAGTTGAAGTACTCTGTAACCATTGTGCTCTTGAAAGTGCAGCGATTGGCACTGGACTTTCTTTCACTAACGTTTTGATGCCTGCGCCAGTTATTACTACTTCTTCTAAAGAAGTAGCAGAATTTTCCATTTCAAAATCTTGCTTTGTTGCGTTTTTTACGCTTACTTTTTTGGTGATAGTTTTCAAAGAAACATAACTTACTTGTAGGGTAAATTCACCTTTTGGTAAGTTTTTGATTTGATAAAAACCATTCACATCTGTACTTGTTCCAGTTCGTAGCTCAGGAATATAAACGTTCGCTCCGATAATCACTTCATTGGTTTCATTCAGCAATACCTTACCTGAAATGACATTTTGCCCAAAGGATTCAGTCAAACTAAAGCAACAAATGATGAAATAAAGTATTGGTTTGAAAAAGTTTCTCATTTTGTGATTCTAATTAATAGTTTAGATTAGTCTAAAAATTATTCAAATGTAAGACATAAAAATTAATTAGCTATCATAAAATATAAGTTTTTTTTATTTTTTCTGATGAATGATAAGATGAATGGCTTTGTAAATCAGATGATTAATGAATTTGGAACTGCCTCAAGAAGAAAGTTGGTAAACATCTTGTTTAGATTAATATTGTTAGTAAAGTATTCTAAAATATTTTTCAAGAAAATTTTCTGCAGGAATTTAAACGATAATCTACCGTGTTCTTTAGGGGAAATTAGCGGACTAAACACAAAAAGTATTTATTGTTATCATTTTGTCAGTATATTTGAAAAAATAACATATCAAGCAAAAAATGTTTACATCAGAACCCGTAGTTGTCATTCAGAGTGCATTTATATATCAAAACGAGCGAATTGTTTTAAACGACGTTAACTTTAGTATTAACAAAGGAGAATTTGTTTTTTTAATAGGAAGAACAGGAAGTGGCAAAAGTTCGTTACTAAAAACATTATATGCTGATCTTTGGCTTCAACAAGGAAAAGCTAAAGTGGCGGGGTTTACCATCGAAACAATGAAGGCTGCTGAACGCCCTTTTCTTCGTCGAAAAATTGGTGTCGTTTTTCAGGACTTTCAGTTGTTTATGGATAGAAATGTTCAAGAAAATCTGATGTGGGTTTTGGAAGCAACAGGTTGGACTGATAGTGCCAGAATGAAAGCTAGAGTTGCAGAAGTACTCATGCAAGTAGGTATGTCAACTTCTCGTGATAAAATGCCCCACCAACTTTCGGGTGGTGAACAACAAAGAGTAGTAATTGCCAGAGCCTTATTAAACGAACCTCAAATACTCTTTGCCGATGAACCAACTGGAAATCTTGACCCAGAAGTATCAGGACAAATTATTGAGCTTTTTCATGAAATCAACAAAGCTGGAACGGCAATTTTAATGGCTACGCATGATTTTGATATGATTCGTAAATTCCCTGCTCGTATTCTGAAATGTGAAAATGGACATGTGAAAGAACAACCTCAAGTGTAAATTATTTAGAAGTATTTTGTCGGAAAAATATCGCAATTAATAATTTTAAACCTATGAAAAAAGTATTAACATTGATAACGTTTCTTTATTTTACGAGTAATACTTTCGCTCAATTTTCTAAAAACTCAGAGCCTTTTGCACATACATTTTCAATCGTCGCTCGTGATACCAAAACTGGAGAAATGGCTGTTGGAGTACAAAGCCACTGGTTTAGTGTTGGAACGGCGGTTTCATGGGGACAAGCTGGCGTTGGAGTAGTTGCTACACAAAGTTTTGTGAATAAATCATTCGGGATAAGAGGTTTGGCATTAATGAAAAATGGTAAAACTGCTCAAGAAACAATGGATATTTTATTGTCGAATGATGGAGGAAAGGATGTTCGTCAAGTTGGTATAATCGACGCTAAAGGAAACGTTGCAGTACATACTGGTAAGAATTGTGTAGATTTTGCAGGACATATTAAAGGCACAAATTATTCAGTACAGAGTAATATGATGTTGAATAATAAAGTACCTGCAGCTATGGCTAAGGCTTTTGAAGACAACTGGAAATTACCTTTAGCAGAAAGAGTATTGAAAGCCTTGGAAGCTGGACAAGCCGTGGGAGGCGATATCAGAGGAAAACAATCGGCGGCTTTATTAGTTGTAAAAGGTACTTCAAGCAACAAACCTTGGGATGAAGACCATTTGGTAGATTTGCGAGTTGACGACCACCAAACACCTTTGGTTGAATTAGCTAGATTATTGAAAATTAAAAGAGCTTACGACCACATGGATGCTGGTGATTTAGCGACTGAAACCAACAATATGAAAAAAGCCACGGATGAGTACAATGCAGCTATGAAACTATTTCCAAATAATTTAGAAATGCAATATTGGACAGCCATTACAATGGCAAATAATAAAAGTATTATCAAAGCTTCGGAGATACTTCACAAGATTTATTTGAAAGAACCCAATTGGCGAGAAATGACAAAACGCTTGCCGAAAGCAGGATTATTAAAAGTTTCGGACTTGGATTTTAAAGAATTGACGAGATAATATTTAACTAAAATTAACAAAAAATACAGCAATAAAACGCTGTATTTTCCATTTTAAGTGAACAGTACTGAAATCAGTACTTGAAAACAATCCATTTTATTATGCAATATTCAATTCTGTGGGCTGACGATGAAATCGATTTGCTTAAGCCATATATTATGTTTTTGACCCAAAAAGGATACGATGTTACACCTGTAAATTCTGGTGCGGATGCTTTAGAGGAAGTAGAAAAAAAGAAATTTGATGTAGTTTTTTTGGATGAAAATATGCCCGGTATGACGGGGCTAGAAGTACTTCCTAAAATCAAACAATTGAAGCCTAATTTACCAGTTGTGATGATTACCAAATCGGAAGAAGAGGATATTATGGAGGAGGCAATCGGTTCAAAAATTGCTGATTATTTAATTAAGCCGTTGAATCCCAATCAGATACTTCTTTCTGTAAAGAAAATATTAGATAAGAAAAGATTAGAAGAAGAAAAAACAAATCTTTCATATCAGCAAGAGTTCCGTCAATTAGCGATGCGCTATCAAGATAAGATGGATCATGCAGAATGGGCCGATGTGTATAAAAAATTACTTTTCTGGGAATTGGAAATCGATAGAACTGAAAACAAGTCGATGGCAGAAGTAATGAATATGCAGAAGTCTGAAGCAAATGCTAACTTCTCAAGATTTATCACTGAAAATTATGAGAATTGGTTGAACGAACCAAAAGGGAATAATCCAGTTTTATCGCATCAATTGATGAGAAAAAAAGTATTTCCTTTACTCAGAGAAGATTCTCCGCTTTTCTTTGTTTTGATTGATAACTTGCGCTTTGACCAATGGAAAGTTTTAGAAGGTTTGATTCAAGATTATTTTTCAGTTGAAGAAGAATCAACTTATTATTCTATTTTACCAACTACCACAGCTTATGCTAGAAATTCAATTTTCTCAGGTTTGATGCCTTCTGAAATTGAAAAACAATATCCAAAACATTGGGTGCAGGATATTGGTGATAGCGAAGACGAAGAAGGATTTAACCAACATGAAGAGTTTTTCTTTCAAGAACAAATTCGTAAAAGTAGAATGCCTTTTCCTGTAAAATCTTCTTACCATAAAGTTATTCATAATAATCAAGGGAAAAGTTTGGTAGAGAATTTCTCGAAATTGTCACAAAATCATCTTAATGTGGTGGTGTATAACTTTGTGGATATGCTTTCTCATGCTAGAACAGACATGGCAATGATTAAAGAATTAGCGCCAGATGAATCAGGTTATAGAAGCTTAACGGCTAGTTGGTTTACACACTCGCCTTTGTTTGATTTACTGAAAAAGATTTCAGATAAAAAAGGAAGATTAATTATCACAACCGACCACGGAATGATTCGTGTACAGAATCCAGTGAAAATTGTAGGCGACCGTTCAGTGAATACCAATTTGCGTTACAAACAAGGAAGGAATTTAAATTGGGACGAGGAAAACCATTTATTGGTTTGTAGAAAACCAGAACGTTTTTTCTTACCTAAAGTAAACGTTTCGACTACTTATGTTTTCACGAAAGAAGATTACTTCTTTGCGTATCCAAACAATTACAATCATTATGTCAGCCATTATAGAAATACTTTTCAGCATGGTGGGATTTCGTTAGAAGAATGTATTATTCCATTTGTGTATTTAACGGCGAAATAATTTATAAATATTGAGTAATTCCTGCATTTAGAAATCACAAAAGCGGTCGAAAATTAGTTTTTCGACCGCTTTTGTGATTTTAAAATGCTGGGTAACTCATATTTTAATTAAAAGTTGAGGAAACTACAAATCTGCAACTTTCCAGCCTTGACGATATTCACGACCAACGAATTGGTTTGCGTCATCAAAATTGGTGATTTTCATATCGCCACCATTCCAGATTAATTTATTTCTTCCGTAGAAATCAAAATTACCTCTTTCATTCTTTTTGCGAAGCATATAACTACGAATTGCCAAATTACCCATTAAAACAGTTTCGGTAAGTGGACCAGAATAATCGAAAGATGAAGTCAAGCCTTTATGTGCTTTACTGTCATAACCAGCTTTACAAGCTTCTGTCCAACTAATTTGATGACCGTATTCAGGTAAAGATTTTACCTCGTTTGCTGGTGCTTTTGGCATTTCAATTCTTTCACCTGAATTCAAGTAAATTTTAGGGTCATTTCCATACATACCAATAGTCATGATGCCTTTGGTTCCCGTCAAAATAATCCCATTTGCTCCGCCATCGTTACTGATTGCTTCATTGGCTGGAATTAAATCTGGGTGCATTGGTCTGATTCCACCATCCATCCAAATCATTTTCATGGGTGATTTATTCTTTTTAGTAGCAGGGAATTTAATCTCGACGTGTGATGATGGCGGACAACCTTCAGGAATATATTCAGGCGTCCAATCTTTGATAAATACTGCACCAACACTACATTCTACTTCCGTTGGATAACCTAAACCTAAAATTCTAAAAGCAGAGTCAATTGTATGGCAACCAATATCACCCAAAGCACCAGTACCAAAATTCCACCAACCACGCCATTTGAATGGGTGATAAAGCGGATGATAATCTACCCATTGAGCTGGCCCAACCCAAGTATCCCAATCTTTAGGAGCCATCGACTCTACCAAAGGTGGTTTATCTGTAGGAACAGGAATTCCCTGAGGCCAAACTGGGCGATTTGTCCAGATATTTACGGTATGCACATTTCCGATTTTTCCTTCTTCAAACCATTTAATCGCAACGTTTTGTGCAGGGTTTGAAGAACCCTGATTTCCCATTTGAGTAACAACTTTGTATTTTCTAGCCGCATTTGTTAGCAATCTTGCTTCAGCGATATTATGTGTCAATGGTTTTTGCACATATACATGTTTTCCCATTTGCATACATTGCATAGCTGCATAAGCATGGAAATGGTCGGGAGTAGAAATCGTTACGGCATCAATGTCCGAACGCATTTCATCTAACATTACTCTGAAATCACGGTATTTTTTGGCATTGGGGAATTTGTCAAAAGCAGTTTTAGCTCTTGCGAAATCTACATCGCAGAGAGCAACTACATTAGAAGCTCCATTATTATAAGCATTGATAATATCTGAAGTCCCTTTACCACCAGCACCAATGGCTGCGATATTGAGCTTATCGCTTGGAGCAATAAAACCTTTTCCGAGTACATGGCGAGGTACAATAAAAAAACTACCCAAAGCCAATGAACTCGTTTTGAGGAAATCCCGTCTTGAGTTTTGTTGTTTAGAATCTGACATAATTAAATTGGATTTTGTTTGAGAATAATGCCACAAATTAGCTTTATTATCCCAAACAATTATCCTGATTTAACGATAAAATAGTATTATTTACTCAGTTTTAAATGGTAAGAAATAACAGGAAGCAAATAGGGGGTATTATCAAAATCAGAAAAGCCAGTAGGAAGTATAACACTCAAATCAAAAGCATGTTTTTGCCTATCAAAACGTAATCCCCCCGAAAGTAAAAAACCATCTTCTACGCTTAATCCATTTCCAACAGCGAAGAAATTTTCAGTAAAAAAAGTAAGATTTGAAGATACTTTCTTCATGTAGCCAACAGAAAGCCCGAAGCCACCATTTACACCTTCTGTAAAAAATATAGGACTTACATTGAAAAAGTTTTCCTTTTTACCGAAGCTAAAAGATGGAATAATGATAGAAGTGCTTCCAATGTTTCTTCCGCCAATGTGATTCCCTGTAACAGAGAAGTTAAATTTTTCTTTAGCTATGATATTTAGTTTTGCTTTTAGCGAATAAAATTGTGTCGGAACAATAGTCAAAAAGCCAAATCCTATACTAAATCTATCGCCCATAGCTGCGGCGAACTCACTATAATAGAATAAAGTGTTATGATATTCAATCGCTTCTTTTTCCATGGCAAAACCAGTCGGAGCAACAATCAGTCGATTTACAAAACGGTTAGGATAATAAGGTTTATCGCTTGTAGGTTTGTTTTTGTCGTATAATTCAACACTTAGAATTTGAGTAACATCAACGGTTACTAAACCCAAATTTTCGGTTTGAATTTTACTTTGAACAGTATTTTGTTCGATAATTCTGCCTAATAATTGTGTGCCATCTTTCAAACGAATGATGTAAATGTTAGTCTTGTTTTTTGTGGAATCAGCTTTGTAATAATCTTGTGCACTTACAGTAAAACAGGCTGAAAGAAGGATCAATAAGAGTAAAAGTTTTTTCATCGTCGGTTGTAGTTAAATAGAAGAGATTTGAATTTTAAGCGTACTAACTATGAAATATCTTGTAGTAAACTTGGAAAGAAAACGTATTTTCCTCGATAACGTTTATCTACAGCATCATTCAAATCGTCTAAATAATCATTTTCAAAAACTTCGAACCCTTCGATACTGTCGAAAAAATATTGGAATGAATAAGTAACGCCACCGTTATCAATTTCCGTTAATAGCTTCAAAATTTTAAAGCTTTTCGGAAAACCAGTCATCATTACATTTGGAACGTGCGTATTTCGCATCCAATCCAAAAAATCCTCTTCTGAATTGACATCGATATTATATGTGATATTGTGAAATAACATAAAGTTGAATAATTGTGAATGAGTAATTTAGTGAGTTGTGGTTTTGTCCTTTTAGGATAATTATATCAAATAATTCACTCATAAAAGCTTATATCTTGAAATCCTGTAGTCCTCAAATCTTGACTCTAAAATCTTTCTTCTTGTGTCCTCAAATCCTAAAGTCTTCAAGTCCTAAAAAGGACTTATCTAATCGTCGATAATTTCAATTTAGTCCCCCAAAGTGCTAAGAAAATGACCGAAATAAAATAAATAACATTTCTGGAATCAATCAAACCTCTTCCAAGTGCATCATATTGATAATCTAAACCAAATTGAGCAAAAACATAGGCAAAGTCACCCAAGAAAGACAATTGTGCTAATTGCCCGATTCCATAGTAAAGAATCAAACAAATGGTAAATGCTAAAATAAAAGCTGTTACTTGGTTGTCTGTCAAAGAAGAAGTAAATATACCAATTGCTGCAAAAACACAAGCCAAAAAGAAAAGTCCTAAATATGAACTCAGTACTGCGGCAGAATCAATATTTCCTTGCGGATTTCCTAGTTGATAAACCGAATAATAATATAAAGTAGTGGGTAAAAGTGCTAGAAAAACCAGATAACAACTTGCAAAGTATTTTCCTAAAATGATTTGCCAAGTTGAAAGTGGTTTGGTGAAAAGTAATTCAATCGTACCAAATTTTACTTCTTCTGCAAAAGCCCGCATCGTAGTAGCAGGAATCAAAAACAAGAAAATAAAAGGAGCAATCTGAAAGAATGAAGATAAATCGGCAAAGCCATAATCAAGAATATTATCTTTAAAAAACCATACGAACAATCCTGTTGCGGTAAAAAAAACACCGATAACGATATAACCAACAATTGAACTTAGGAAAGTATTTACTTCTTTTTTGAAGATTTGATACATGGTAATTTTAAATTTGATAATGTATTGTACGCTCTGCTATCAATAACTCTACAGCTTAGGAAAGATTATTCAAAAATTGATTTTTCTTTTTTAAGAATGGCAGAAATCACCAAAGAAACGATTAAACCACCTATAAATCCAACTATAACATTAATAATAAATAAAAAACTAGGGTCAGTTAAATAAGCAATCATTTTTTCATTCAGTTCCATCTGTGCATCCGTAGCACCTTGTTCCTCCATTCTTTGTCTCATTACATTGGCTTGTTTTACCATATCTGAATTATCAATGTATTTCACATAAATAATATTGAAACCCCCAGATACAACACCCCAAATAGTACCAGAAAGTAAACCAATTCCTAAACCTTCACTGTAGCTCATATAGCCATTGTTTTGACTCTTGTAGTCGTTCATGGCTAATACTTGTATCAAACAAGTGAAAGCAAAAGAGATTAAAGATAAAAAGAAAACTATGGATGTGTTTTCACTGTTTTTAATGCCTAAAAGTTGTGTAGCGACAGATAAAATAATTGAGATAATTCCTGCAATAAGTCCCCATTTTAAGGCAATTCTGGTAGTTGTAGTTTGGCTTTCCATTGTTTAAGGTTTTTTTATGTATTGATATTGTCTTCTAAAATACAAAGAAATCATAATAGAAACTAAGACACCCAATGGAGTTTTTCCTTTTAAGCCAATTATTTCATCGATAGCGATGTCTTTTGGGGATAAGATTTTAAAAGCTTCAACAATTGTATTAAAAGATGCAATGCCCATTTCTTTAACGTAACCGTTTTTTACGGCTGGAACATTTAGCATATCAATTGTCTGCTTGATATAATCTGCCAAAATAGTATTTCCACTAGCACTTAACCAAAAGTATAAACCCAAAGCACTGACACAAGCTCCGAAAATATTGGTCAGATTGGCTACGGCAAATCCTTCCCAAAAATGAAGTGTTTCATCAGGATTACTCTTGCGGTAATTTTTTACAGCCAAAACCATCATCAAAATGCTGAAAAACATTGAAGGTGCTTTTTTGCCATCCAAAGGAATTTGCCCTAAATTATTAATCAACAGACAGTACGCCAAAGTAAGTAGCCCAGCAATAAAACCGTATATGATAATTGTTTTTGTAAACGATTTGTTAAACATTTTTGTGTTGGTAAAATGATGATTTAGCTTTGAGAAGTGAGCTATAAGCTTTTTTGTATGTCAAGAAAATCATTGCCAAACAAACTTGTTATAAAAGCCATTAACTTTTAATTGTATAAAAACTCAAAGCTTACAGCTCAAGGCTCATAGCTAAATAATTACTCTTATCGCTTTTCCTCTTAATGTTTTGCCGATAAAAGGAGAGTTTTTAGAAGCAGAAATGATTTTTTTCTCACGATAAACCCATTCTTCATCTTCAGAGAAAACTGTCAAATTAGCTTTTTCTCCAACTGCAATGCTTGGAATAGGAAGTTGGAGTATTTTGCGAGGATTCACGGTGATTTTTTCAATCAATTCTTCTAGCGAAATTTTTTCGTTATAAGTATTGATAGCTGCGAAAAGGGTTTCTAAACCAATTACACCAAATTCAGCCATGTCGAATTCTAATTTTTTAGATTCTTCGTCTTGCGGATTATGGTCAGAAGCGATGGCGTCAATTGTACCATCTTCTAAACCTTCCCAAAGTGCATCAAGGTCTTCTTGTGTACGGAAAGGGGGATTTACTTTGAAATTGGTATTGAAGTCAGCCAAATCATTTTCGGTAAAGCAAAGCTGATGGGCATAAACATCACAAGTAATTGGCAAGCCAATGTCTTTACCCATTCTGATTAAATTGACAGATTCAGCAGAAGATATTCCAGAGAAATGTAAAATACTTTTATCAACAGGCAATTCTGTAAAAGGCGTATTCAAAACATATTCCAATAGTTTTAAATCACGCATTAGCATAATTTCTTCTGCCATTTGTGGCATTCCTTTCATGCCTAAAAACGTACTCATAATACCATCGTGCATTTGTCCGAAATGAGTAAGATTACTGTCTTCGGGACGATTGATAAGTACTCCGCCAAATTGTGAAAGGTATTGTAATGTTTTTAAGAAAATATCTGGATTTTGGATTGGATGTTCACCATCTGTAAAAGCTACTGCACCCGCTTGGTGAAGGTCAATCATTTCAGTGAAATCTTTTCCTTCGCATTTTAACGTAACTGCCGCCATTGGGTGAAACTTAATTTTTTCACCAGCTCTTTTCAAATAATTGACACTCTCACGTGATTGAACAACAGGCTTGGTATTAGGCAATAAAGCAATTTCTGAAAAACCACCAGCTAAGGCTGCTGCTTCCATCGATTGAAAACTCTCTTTGTATTCGTTGCCAGGTTCTTTTGGATGAACTCGCAAATCGAACCAACCAATTGATACACAAATATTTTTACCTTCAATGATTTCATCAGCTTCTAAATTGATGTCATTTTCAATGTGAAGAATGTTACCATTTTCGACAAAAATATCTTTCACCTGACCGTTGAGGTCGCTGTTTTTACTAACTATTTTAACGGAACGAATAAGAGTTTTCATATTTATGTTTTACCACAGATTGAAAAAAAGAGATTGTTTTGATCTTGGGCTTTTTGTATCAAAAAAAAGCCCTGATTGTCAGGGCTTTATAAAGTATCTGTTTTGGATTAATGTCCAACGTGTTCTTTGTAAGTATCTGCATCCATCAAAGCTTCAACATCAGCGATGTTAGCAACCTTCATTTTAATCATCCAACCTTCACCAAAAGGGTCAGAATTTACTAATTCAGGCGCATTAACTAAAGCCTCGTTTACTTCTAAAATTTCACCAGCGATTGGTAAAAATAAATCAGAAACAGTTTTAACGGCTTCTACTGAACCAAAAATTTCGTCTTGTGCTAAGGTTTGTCCTGCTGTTTCAATTTCTACATATACAATATCACCTAATTCACTTTGTGCAAAATCTGTGATGCCTACGGTAGCAATATCACCTTCTAATTTTACCCATTCGTGTTCTTTTGTATAACGAAGCTCTGCTGGAAAATTCATCTCTGTCGGTTTTTTGTTGATTTTTGAATTGGGGCGCAAGTTAAATTAAAATTAGTAAAGTTCAAAAAGCTTCCGAATCAATCTTGTTGATGATTTATTCGGATAAACTGAATCTTACTTGGAAACCTGCCGCAATTGTTGAACGATAATAAGAGTTTGAAACAAACGGATTATTAAACATTTTATCAAAGTAAACATTCACACTCAGCCTTTTATTGACATTATAACTTGCTTGTGGACGGAACTGGAAATTCATAAATCCTTGAGTAACTACAGTTTCGGCATCTAGTTTTCTTTGGATGGTTCTTGTATCACGAATGGTTAAATTGGCACTAAATTTCAAATCGTTTGGCAGTCTTACTCTTCGTCCATTTACTCTGAAAGGTACAAGCATATTGGCTCTGGTAAAGCCCATTCCAACTGTTAAATCTTTATTTGAAAGTTCATTTACTTGTGAATTTGCCAAGTTTAACCCTACGTTTCTATCTTGATTATATTCAATTTTTAAAGAAATTTTACTTTTGGTGATGGCATTAAAACCAATGAATGGCGCAAAGCGCTCTTCAAATTTTATCGTACTCATCACAAAAACTGGAATCAAAGTGCCATCCGAATTTACTTTAGAGGAAAGCGGATACATCAAATTATTCAAGTTCAATTGGAATGGGTCGGTATATTCTAAAGACGACACAAAATTTCCCACACTATAGGTTGATGTATAAGCATGACTGATTGAAATGTTAGAGAACGTTCTTTTAAACCAACCAATATTGGCTAAACCATTGTAATCAACTCGCCAGTTTGGAAGAGGTAAATTCACAAAAGGGGAGAAGCTTACTTTGTTGGGAGAAACACCACTGTATGCAGCAAAAAATGCAGGAATCAACACATCTTGAGAATTAACATTGTATTCGCCAGAACCTGCTTTTTGTGCATTTAAACGGTTTAAAATAATTTGTCGGTAACTTCTAAAACGGTTGAAAATTACTGAATTATCATCTGGAGAATTACTGTCGAATGTTGTTAAGAATGATAAAAATGACATGCTGTAATTCCCTGAACGAACTGGACTTTGACTTTGATATTCACCACCAACGGTGGCTGGTCTGAAAAATTCCTGATAATTATCCGATCTACTCCATTTCCCTTCCAACTGAATTTTAAAATCTCTGAAAGGTTCTAAAGCACTTCTATAAGTTAAGTTTTGTGTTCTTGTTTGTAAAAAAGGTACATTTTGCACAGTACTTTTGGTAAGCCAACCATTTTCAGCCGCTCTGAAACGAATATCGCCATCTTGGCTACCCGTAATAAAACCAATACCCGGCGCAGAACTTTGATTGTTCATTCCTAATAATCCTGGATTTGGCATGAAACCAGCCAAAGTAGTTGATTCGTCGATGTTATAATTGATGTTAATACCACGAATCGTCATTAATAAACGAGTAATACTTTTTAGAATATTCGCTTGTGGTTTTACAATATCTTCATCATCACCGGGGCTTCTAGCAATATTTTTACGCTCAATTCTTGGCTGATTTGCTATGCGTAAAGCACGTACTCTGTTATAAAGTGCTACTAAATCTATCTTGCCAGTAATGCCTCTGTTTCTGGTATTTTTAATGATATTTCCAAAAGGTAAATCTAAAGAATCTTTGATGTTGTATGAATTGGCAGCATAAGTATAACCGAATTTATGGTTATAATCGGCAGTCATCCAATCTGTCAACGGCGATTTATTCAAAGGCAAACGCCAAACAGTATTCATCTGTTGGTCATAATTTTTTGTTCTACCGAATCGTCTTAAATTGGCTGCAACCGAATCTCTGTCTTTCTGTGTTTCCAAACCTCCATAAGGCTCATCAATAATAGCGTTGGCAGTAGCATTATAATTTACAGTAACATTTTTAGTTAAATTCCAGCCTAAATTATAGTAACGATTAAACAACCAATATTTTTCAAAAAGTGGCGCAACGCCATCAGTTGTCAATGTCGGAATTCCACTGCTTCCAGATTGTGTTACTTCGGCATTTCGTAATTGTGTTTTTACAAAACTTCTATCCATATCTGCTCTGAAAGTAATAGAATTTGGCAAAGGAGACAGGTTGAAATCTTTTACCCAGCGTAATAAAGGATGATTACTTTTCATGCCTTTAAAAGGTTCAATCGACTTTGGGTTTCCAGTAAAAGTATAAGTAAGTCCACCACGATGTGAGGTTTGTCTGTACTCATCAATCGTTGTATTACTTCTTTTTAATTCTGCAAAAGCATAAGTGAAAGTCAGGTTTTCAACATCCCAAGCATGAGATTTTGCCGTAGGATTTGTCTTGACTTTTCTGATATTGGTTAGGTTCAAGCCTTTTCGTTCAGAATTATCTTGCACCATTCTTTTGTATCTTTCACGTTCTACAGGGTCAGTAATGGTGGCGAGTGTGCTATCCAATAAAATATCTGGGTCGAGCGGATTGAAAGTTGGACTTACATTTCTTCTGTCATAACTCACATACAAAGGAATTTTCAAACCCCATTTTTCAGGCAAAAGTTTATCGACATTGATATTAGCTGCAATGCCATATTCAACCGTTGTTTCTCTGGCACGTTCAGAAATTTTAGATTGTACTCCGCCAAAACCATAATTTTTGAACGAACCATTCATGGTTACATTGGCGAAATCTGCCAATTTTAAACCTAATTTTCCGATAGCTGCTTGTCCAGAAGTTTGGTCGAAACCAGACGCTCTTAATTCATCTACCCAAATACAAAATGTTTTTGCTTGTTCATCTGCTGATTTTGGATTTCGCACGCCAATCATTGTGGTAAGAATGGCACTTTGATCTGGACGACCTACGACCGTCACAAAATAAGTATGTCCATTATTACCAATTACTTCTTTACGATATGGGCTATTCAAACTAATTCCTAATCTGTCTCTTTCAGTTTTTACACTTTTAATAATGGCGAATGGAATATCAATTTCGTTTTCTTCTCGCCAAACTTCTTCTGAAGTAACCGAACTTGCATAACGAGTTTGCTTTAAACCTTTGGTTTCAATTTCGTAATAATTGTCTGTTAAATCAGTACCAATTCTGATGAAGGCAGATACTTTATCTTCCACATCATTATTTGGACTGTCCATGTGAACAAACATTCTTAAGTTTTTGTAATTGATAAAATCAAACAAAGTATTTTTGAAACCTGCTCTTGAATCACCATCTCTTAAACCGTCAACGCATAAACTCAAAGACTGTTCATTCAATTGAGAATTACTAATAGTGGTAATATCTCTGTCACGAACAAAGCCCGGAGGAACTGCGTAAGGAACAGTATTTGCGCCTTTATTCGCTGGTCCGTTTTCTTCAATATTTACGGTTGTAATTCTAAAGTTAGCGTCATAAGGTTCTGGAACATCCTGTAAACCTCTTGGTGTAAGTTCGCCTGTATATTTACGATATTGGAAACCAGAAAGCTGGAAAGCGGCAAAACGGAACACAACGGGTTGTTCCCAACCTGTTAGGAAAGTACGGATAAATCTCATTGATTTAAAGCCATTTACATTTCCCACTTTTGAAGTATAATCTTTAATTGGAATTCTGAATAAAAACCAATCTACGCCATTTTCTGTGATTTTATCAACAATGTAATTCTGACCAACCACCATTTTTTCTTGCTTAATATCAAGTTCATATTGGTAATAAGCTTGGTTGTCGTTTACGGTATTATCGTTATTCAAATCCTCACGGTCTGGTTGCTGATTACTTGATTCTGTATAACCAGAATTGGTATTGGCAGTTGCGGCAGTGGTAGGAGAGTTGTTTTCAAGACCCATGTAATTTTTGTAACGCAAAATTACACTTGAAGTATTGTTATACTTTTCGTTCAAATAATGTACGAAGTCATCACCAGCAGGGTCAGTTTCAAATTCCAACAAAGCTGTTTGGTCAGTTACTTTGGTACGAACTTCGTTGAGATAAGTACTGAAAAAACGTTGTTCGTCAAATTCATCTGTTGAAGCAGAGGCTCTATTTGGTAAACCATCCAAACCAATATCTTGTAAACTTCTATCACTATTATTTGAAAATGCGTTCGTTACGAATTGCTGTTTTGGTGCTAAACCCCAAACGGTTCTTTCCACATTGGCAGAAGTACCAGTAATGATTTTCTCACCTGCTGGAATCCCATTTTCAAAGTTTGAGAAACCATCTGGAATCACATCTTCAGAAATATCTCCTAAGTTGAAAATCAACTTTCCTCCCGTTTGGTTACGTCTTTGGCTATTTTGGCGGTCAAGTTCTAAATCACCACTGGCTCTTACAACACCTGTTTCTCCATCGACTAATGGATTCATCATCCAGAATTCAAGCGTTTCGATATTGGCATTATCGAAATCTGTGTCGGAAGTAATGGCACGAGTAATGGCTCCAAAGTTTTGAGTTGGATTATTTAGAAAACCTCTGTCTGTCAGACTGGTCGAAAAGTTATAAATACCTCTTTCTGAAGGGAAATAGGCTACATCAAGTACGCCCAAAGGAATACCAGTAATGTTATTAGCTAACTGACGATTTGGAAATAAACTTGTAATCGAAACAGCTCTTTCATAGGCATATTTTCCCGACTCTTCTGCATTTAAGCCTGGTACGTTGATGTTTGAACCATTGTTCCCATACAAACTAAAATCTGCAATATAAGCTGAAATTTTTGCTCTTTTGAAACCACTTTCTAAACTATTGGGAGAACCTTGTGGGAACATCAAAGGAGTTGCACCGGGTTTCCAAGCAGTTGCTTGGTTGCTCAAGCTAAATACATTTCTGGCTACTTCAAAATCATCAATAAAAGCATTTCCTTGTACGTCATTATTAACAGATGGAATCAATTGAGCAAATTCGCCTTGAAAATCAATGCCAGAAATTTCTTTGGTTGAAATCAAAGGCAAAGCATCGACCAGTTTTGTCAAGAATTTTGAAGGACGTTGAATGGCAGCGTCAAAACCGAAAATGGTATTGTTTACAGGTTCATTTCCGATTTGTACTCTTGTTAAAAAGTTCGGCGGGCTTTCCTTCATGTGTTGGATAGTAGCACCTAAATGGAAGTTTTGTCCAACAGTATAATCCAAATGTGTTCCTAAAAGTGTTCTAATTTGATTATTGAACAAATCAGGTTTTTCGTAACAAATTTTAATTTCACGTCCTGAATTTGAAACACCAACATTTAAAATTCTTACTCTTCCAGATTGTGGCTCAACGATATAATCTGTTCCAGCTGCTAAAGGCACACCACCTGCTGATACTTGTACAGATTTTGCATCAACACCAATTGGCAAAGAAACATCGCCACCTCCAGAGGATTGATAACTTCCTTTCAAGAAAAATTTATCTTTACTTGTTAACTGTGCTGCATCTGTTTGAGTACTTCTATAAAGTTTATCAAATACGTATTTGTCAACTAATTGTACTTCATCAACATCAAATTGCTTTTGCAAGGTTGAACCGAAAGGCTCTAACACTGGAAAAATCACTTTGGCATTTTTACTATCAATTGTTACACCTTCTACAAAGTCAAAATTCCCATCAACTTGAGCATCGCCATTTTGGTTGAGTTTATCAAGTCCCAGTACTCTAATTAAGGGAATGTCTTTTAGTTTTCTACCTTCTTGTAAATTCGGATTATCAACACCTGTTTGGTCGTCTTTATAAACTACTCTTAATTGAAAAGCTTGTTTTGATAATTGTTGTGTATTAAGCGAATACACGTTTTTCATCATCAAGTCCCACATCGGATGCTCCAAATTATTACGAACTGTTGATGATTTCAACATTTTTAAAATCAATACTTTATCATCAGCTTGGTCTTGATAATCTTCGGTCAATTCACCAACTTGATGTCTTTGTCCATTTAAAGTATATTCATAAGAAACCGCCAAAATTTCATCATTACGCAATGGCGTAATTAATGAAATATATCCTAGTTCTGGACTGAATTTATACTCTCTATCCGACAAACGTTTTGCTCCACGAAGTAAATCAAAGTCAGTTCCTTTCGATAAACCAAATTCGTTTTGCAATCTGAATGTAGCTTGGTCGGCTTTTCTTACTTCAGCATCGGCTCTGGTGGCAGCATACAAACCGTTGTTAGCATTGTCAACTGGCGTTTGCGTACTTCCATTAAAAGGCTGAATGTATTTACTTGTTTTGTTATAAGGATTAGCTTCGCCTAAATCAGAAAAAGCTACTAAATTTCTCAGTGTTTCAGGGCTTTGCGTTCTGTTAGTAACATATACTTCTACACGAGTAATGGTGATACCCGAAGTAATAATTGGAAGATTTTTTAAAGAACGTTCGTAATTATTTCTGAAAAAAGTAGAAAGGAAGAAATGTCTGTTTTCATCATAAGCACTTGCTTTGATTTCAAAGTTTTTACCTTGGCTTCCACCTCTGAGTGTGATACAATCTTGTTTTGAACGTTGCTGAGCCAAAACGGTTGTCACATCCAAATTGCCAAAACGCATTAAAGTTTTTAAACCAAAAAGATTTTGTACTCCCGGAATAAGCTGACTATTTAATTGCCAAGAAGTATTTCCAACTTCTATATTTTGTAAAATGTCTTCTTCGTTAGTTCTCCAGTTTAATTTAAGTTGATTCTGAAAATTGAAACTTGCTTTGGTATCGAAATTGGTATTGATGTTTAATTTATCGCCAATTTTTCCTTGAAAATTTATCTGAGCTTGTTCTGTAAAATTAAGATTTCCGATATATCGTTGTTGAACTGGAATCGCTGGATTATCAATGAATTGCCCGATATAACCTATGTCAAGTAAAATATTTCCATTGGGCTTAAAATCAACTTGTGCGCCTCCGAAAATACGGTCGATAGCAGGAGGGAGTTCTATTTTTGGTAATAACCCTCGCCCTTTGGTATCGTCTTTGCCATCTTGTGCGGCAGCGTATTTCCGCCAATAATCTCGCATAAAACGATTTTCTTGTAGCGTAGAATAATCTTTAATGCTGATTTGTTCGGCTGGGCGATATTGAGTATTGTCTGAAAGTCCTCTGATTTTTTCGTAAACAGAAATTTTTCCAGATGAATCTAACCTAAATTCAGTATTTAATTCCTTAGAATCTTTGGGGCTAAAAGGAGAAGTTGCCGTTTTATTCGTGAAACGGTTAGCGTAACGGTCTTTTAATTTATAACGAGGACGCCTCCCAGATTTTTTTAGAGTATCCGCTAAGTAAGAAGAAAATATAGCTCTTGCGTTTTTATTTGTCAGTTGATAAGCGGTGCCTCGCATCGGTGAAACCCATGCAAGAGAAGCAAAAACAGACAATATTAACCCTCCAGAAAGTAAGTAAAACTTTTTTCGTTGCACAGTTAAGTAGCTTGATGTTCAAATACCTAAGTATTTTAATTGATGTGGTATTTTTTAAGAATAATTTGTCAATGAATAAACGAAATGTTTTTCGTTTAAATTTTTCTTAAAACAACATTAAATTTTTAATAGAGAAGTACAGCAATAGCATCTATTTTAGAGGAATAAAAGCTTCTTGCTGAACTTCAAACGAGAAATAGCCACTCAATATTTTTAAATAATATTATTTTTTGAAGTATTAAGTGTTTGCACACATGCTTAAAGTTATCGTAAAGCCATTTTAATTAATTGTTCTACGGTAATTTCAGTTCCTTCTTTCTTCAAAATTGCATCGATACTTTTCTCTGCCACATTTTTAGGAATACCTAAAGTAACCAAGGCGGCTAATGCTTCGTTTCTTACTTTGTTGTTTTGTGTTGGGAAAATTGAAGGTGAAGAAGAACCTAACATTTGCTCTTTTCTAAGCTTATCTTTCAATTCGATAATCGCTCTTTGTGCTGTTTTTGCACCAATACCTTTGATACTTTGTATGGTTTTTACGTCTTCATTCATTAAAGCATGACGAATTTCTGCCGAAGACATTGATGAAAGCATGACCAAAGCGGTATTCGGACCAATCCCAGAAACACTTACTAAATCTAAGAAAAGTAATTTTTCTTCTTGCTCTTTAAACCCATATAAAATATGAGCATCCTCTCGAATATTTAAGTAAGTGAAAAGTTTACAACGCTCGGTTCCGTCTTGTAAAGCAGCGTAAGTTTGCAGCGAAATCTTAATTTCATAACCAACACCATTTACATCAATAATAACGTAAGCAGGGTCTTTATAAGTTAATTTACCGTCAATGTAGGCGATCATTTAATGTGTTGAATTATTGGAAAAAGAGCTACAACAATCAATTTTGTTGTGCTTCAATTGCCTTTATGAATAGAATTGATAGCTTCAAAAATACGCAAAAGTCCGCATAACTCAAATGTCATGCGGACTTTTAAATATCTTGTCTCTTGGAATTATTATGAAACTCTTAGTTTCATCCCTGCTTTTACAACATTGTTTTTAATTCCATTTAATTTTTTCAATTTGTCGATTGAAATTCCTCCGTAACGTTGAGAAATATTCCATAGTGTATCGCCATCTTGAACATTATGAAAACGTACTTTGCCTTTGCTTACATTTTCTTTTTCTTTCTGGTTTGAGCGAGCATATTTTACTGTTGTCGAAACCGCAGATTCTTTGAAAATGATTAGTTTTTGACCCGGTTGGATTGTCGTATTAGCAAGATGATTCCAGTGTTTGATGTCGTACACATCTACATCAAAATGCTCAGCGATTTGATGTAAATTGTCTTTCTTCTTTACGACGTAAGTCGTTTTCTTAGGCTTTTTATTAATCACAACATCTTCCATATCATCTTCCACAATTTCTCTTGTGAAAACAGTTCTGGTTTCGTTAGGAATCGAAGCTAAAGTTTGTTGGAAAGTATTTGTGGTATCCTCGTTTTTGTTACTTGCCAAAACTACGCCCGGAGTCTGCATTACTTTCTCAATCAAAGTTGAAGGAATTTTGGTAGCAGAATCAAGTATTGACTGACGGTTTTCTCTAAAAAAAGCCATTTCACTTTTCGGCAATTTTAATTGAAAATTACGAGTACGAGCAGGCAAAATATGCGTTAAAATTTGCGGATTTAATTTTTGAATTTCTTCTAAATTAATGTTACTCAAGGTCGCAAATTTATCTAAATCAATATAAGTATTTAAAACAATTGTATCATGAGGAATTGCTGTTTCAATATTTTCAGCATAAATATCGTGCGAATCAGCGTGATGCATCATATAAAGAATCCCGATATATTGAGGTACATAAGCTCTGGTTTCACGGGGTAAACAATTGTAGATAGACCAAAAAGTTTGTCCGCCATTACATTTACGAATTGCTCTACGGACATTACCAGGTCCAGTATTATAAGCAGCTAACACCAAATGCCAATCACCAAAAATATTATATAATTGACGCATGTATTTACAAGCGGCTTCTGTTGCTTTTTCTGGATCAAAACGTTCATCAATGTACTCATCCATTTTCAAACCAAAGTCTAATTTGGCAGTTTTAGGCATAAATTGCCAAAGTCCGCCAGCACCAGCTCTTGAAATAACTTTTGGATTTAATCCTGATTCGATTAATGATAAATATTTTAATTCATCTGGAAGACCGTATTTTTTTAGGTATTTTTCATAAAGGGGGAAAAACACACCTTTGCGTTCAAGCATCGTTTTTGTGAACGATGGTTTGCGGTAAGCAAAGTATTCTACAAATTGATGAGTGACAGTATTATAAGTAAGAGGAATCTCTTTTTGTAAAGCTCCTAAACGTGGTTCAACCGTTTTTGGGTCAATTAGCCAAGTAGGTTCTGGCGTCACGACTTGTTGAATAGTTACCGTAGCGGTATCAGTGGTAGCAGTTTGCTGTTCCGAACCTGCTGTTATTTGGGCATTTGTAAATGTGCTTACTGAAAGTAAACAACCAATACAGAATGTTCTAAAAGTGGCGAGTGTCATACGGTAAGGATTAGTCTATCTTTAAAAAAGGGTTAACACAAAAAAATACAATTACAAAGCTAAATATTTTTAACTAAAAAAACGAATGATTTATTGTGTTTATGAAAGAATGTATTGTCTTATTGTAAGAAAGGAGCGATGTCCTTTTTTATAAAATAAATATTTATATCATCGACACAATCTATAACTTGTTCAAGATTATTCAAAAAAAAAGTATCGCTTATCCTTATTTATAAAGGTTTATAAGCGATACATTTTTATAATGATAAATAAATCAGCGGGTTAAGTTTTGAAGACAGATTTGCGTTAAGCAATTAATTTTGCAAAAGTTAACAATTCGGCTTCCTCAAAAGCCCCTGCCATGATTTGAAAACCGATTGGCATTCCATCATTATCTACGCCATTAGGAATAGAAATCGCAGGTAAACCCACCACATTTGCTTGAACAGTGAACAAATCGCCCAAGTACATTTGAATAGGGTCAGCTGTTTTTTCTCCTAATTTATAGGCAGTTGTTGGCGTGGTTGGACAAACCAAAAAGTCGTATTCAGTTAATAAATTATCAGTAAATTCTTTGATTAATCTTCTGATTTTTTGTGCTTTCGTATAATACGCATCGTAATAACTTGCACTTAAAACGAAAGTGCCAAGCATAATTCTTTTACGAGTTTCTTTCCCAAAACCTTCAAACCTAGATTTTTTATAAAGAGAAATTAAATCTGTCGCTTCAGCACTTCTATGTCCGTAACGAACGCCATCAAATCTTGATAAATTAGAGCTTGCTTCGGCTGTTGTAAGCGTATAATAAGTTGGCAAGAAGTACTTAATCAATGGAAAGTCCACCGCTTCAACTTCATGTCCTTGTGCTTTTAAATACGCTAATTTGGCTAAAGTTGCAGCTTTTACTTCTGGTTGTAAACCTTCACTTTCTACTGCCTCTTTTAAATAACCAATTTTATATGTTTTCTTTTCTGTTTGAAAAGCTGTGTATGAAGGTACATTTTCGTTGGAAACCGTACTATCTTGTTCATCTTTTCCAGCAATTATTTCTAACAAAATAGCAGCATCTTCAACTGATTTTGTGATTGGCCCGATGCAGTCGAACGAAGAAGCGTATGCAATCAAACCCCAACGAGAAACTCTTGTATAAGTAGGCTTTAAGCCAACCAAGCCACAAAAGCCCGCAGGCATTCTCACAGAACCACCAGTATCAGTACCAAGTGAAGCCAAACACATATCTGCTTGAACAGCTACGGCAGAACCTCCAGAAGAACCACCAGCTACACGGTTTTCACCTACAGCATTTAAACATGGTCCAAAAGCAGAGTTCTCATTAGTAGAACCCATTCCAAATTCATCACAATTTTGTCTGCCAATAATAATGGCATCTTCATCTATTACTCTTTGAACAGCGGTTGCTGTAAATTGAGATTCAAAACCATCTAAAATTCTACTTCCAGCTTGTGAAGTATGGTCTTTATAGCAAAGTAAATCTTTGATGCCCAAAACCATTCCTGCTAATTTCTTGGCTGTTCCTGCTTTGATTTTGGTATCAATTTCATCGGCTTTTTCCAAGGCTTCTTGGTCAAAAACAGATAAAAAGGCGTTTAATGTGTTGTTCTTCTCCTCAATATTTTTCAAATAGAACTCTACTAACTGGCGACAGGTAATGTTACCAGCATAAAGGTCTGCTTGGATATCTTTTAAGGTTGAATATACTTTCATGAATGATTTTAAATTTAGTGTAATTGCAATAGCTTATCTGAAAAGAACACTATCGAACTGTAATTTTTTGAGAAGTATTCAAAAAACTAATCTATTAACAAAACAAAAGCATAGTTGAGAGAAGAAAATTATCTCAACTATGCTTTTGCTAAAATACTTTAATACTATTTTGTATTTGTATCGTCTTCTAAGCCCTTAGTAATCTGTTCCGTAACGTCCTTTTGTGCTTCTTTGAATTCTTTGATGCCTTTGCCCAAGCCTTTCATTAATTCTGGTAATTTTTTACCACCGAAAAATAACAACACAGCTAAACCAACCAAAATTAATTCTGGACCGCCCATGTTGAAAATTAGATAAATTGAAGTCAGTATCATGTCCTTAGTTATTAAATATTTGCGTAAAGATAAGCAATGATTTTAGATTTTAGATTTTACGATTTAGTTTTTCTTTGTACATAAAAGCATACAGAGCCTTGCAAAGCATTATTCTGTAATTAATTCTCCTTTTTCCCAAGCAATAAAATTATCAATATCAGTTTTTAAGGAAGTAAATAACCACATTACTAAAGCCAAATCATCAGACAAACCCACTAAAGGTAAAAAATCAGGAATTAAATCAATTGGTGAAATAAAATAAATCAGTCCAGCAATTACTTTTAAGATGGTTGCCCAAGGAATAATTCTATATTGACCTGTTGCATAAGCTTTCACCATTCTACTTAACGTTGTAATTCTTTCTGCCAGTACTTGACCAATACCTTTATTTTCGTTTTTAGCAATATCTTTAGCTTTAATGAGTGCCTCTCTTAATAATTCAAGGACAGCCAAGCCAGTACCTGCATATTTTCCGGCCTTTTTGGTAGCAGTTTTAAAAAAAACAGATTTCAGAATTCTGCCAACTAAGTCTTCATTATTCATAATTTATGGGATTAATTTTAAAACTTCGATGAATGAACATATCCTTAAAACTTAGCAAATATACAATTTACCAAACTTTTACTAAGAATTCTACAAAAAATACTTGTAATAAACCGTTAGTGAATAAGCAAATGGTTTACATTTGCGTAAGATTTTGAACGTATTTACTAAAACAATTAATTTACAATCGATTATGTCAAAAATAACTGTAGTAGGTGCAGGAGCAGTGGGTGCAACCACAGCTGATAACATTGCCCGAAAAGAATTAGCCTCTGAAGTAGTATTACTTGACATCAAGGAAGGCTTTGCAGAAGGTAAAGCACTAGATATGTTTCAAACGGCTGCAATTTTAGGCTGGGATACTAAATTAACGGGGGTAACAAACGATTATTCAAAAACGGCTAATTCAGATGTCGTTGTGATTACTTCGGGTCTTCCACGTAAACCGGGGATGACACGTGAAGAACTAATAGGAGTAAATGCAGGAATTGTAAAATCGGTAGTTGATAATATTCTAAAATATTCTCCAGATGCTATTTTTGTAATTGTGTCTAATCCGATGGATACCATGACTTACTTGGCATTGAAAGCTTCTGGATTACCTAAAAACCGTATTATTGGTATGGGTGGTGCTTTAGATTCAGCTCGTTTTAAATGCTATTTATCTTTAGCGATGAATGTTTCTCCAAACGATTTACATGGCTCAGTAATTGGTGGACATGGTGATACAACGATGATTCCTTTAACTCGCTTAGCTACTTGGAACGGAACACCTGTTACTGATTATTTAGACGAAGCTACTTTAACGAAAGTTGCTGCCGATACAATGGTTGGTGGTGCTACTTTAACGGGCTTATTAGGTACTTCGGCTTGGTATGCACCAGGTGCAGCAAGTTTATCAGTTGTTGAGTCAATCATTCGTGATGAAAAACGTGTAATTCCTTGTTCTGTTTTCCTAGAAGGAGAGTATGGACAATCAGATATTTGTTTGGGTGTTCCAGTAGTATTAGGAAAAACTGGATGGGAAAAAATCATTGATTATAAATTAAATGATGCTGAACAGGCTTTATTTGCTAAATCAGCAGATGCTGTTCGTAACATGAACAATGTATTATCAACATTGAATCTGTAATCAATAATTATAGCTCAATAAAATAGAGAATAGCCTCAAAACTATTCTCTATTTTATTTTAGAGGAGCTTCTTCTACCTCAGTAACAAAATACTCAGTATCGCCCATCCAAGAAAATTTCATGTAACGTTGTTCATAATGTACTTTGATACGTCTTCCTGTTAACATCGCATCTTCTAATTTTTGAATCACAGCTGGGTCGTCGGAATCTACTGTAAAAGCCCAAAGTCGATTCACCATATTTCCCATTTGTCCTTGAGCACCTTCATTCAATTCTCCTTCATAAGTTTTAAACAGCACTCCTTTTTTAGAGAATTTAGAAATTACTCCAGCCCTATCTCCAACAGAATAAGCCACTTTTGTCATTAAAAAACTAAACATTAACACAAGAACTCCAAGTGTTATCACACCAATGAATAATCGTCTGATAAAAATCATTGTTACTTGTTTTGCTGAATTTATTTGGTCGTTGAAAGCCATAATGAAATTGTTTAGATGTACAAAAAAAAGAATTGAATATATACAAAGATATTCAATTCTTTCATTTTTGATATATGTTATTGTTACTTTGAACGAATAGCTGTTACAGGGTCTAGTCTTGCAGCCACCCAAGCAGGAACAATGCCTGATAATACGCCAATAAATGTTGCAGTAAGCAAGCCAAACATCACATTACCAACAGTAAGTACTAATTTGAGAGAACCAAAGTCAATAAAAGACATCATCCAGACTAAAAATATTCCAACTGCACCACCTATTAAACTTAGGAAAACGGCTTCAAACAAAAACTGGAATAATATAAAGTAATTTTTTGCCCCTAATGATTTTTGAATGCCAATAATATTTGTTCGTTCTTTTACAGAAACAAACATGATATTTGCAATTCCAAAACCACCTACTAATAAAGAGAAAAGTGCAATAATTCCGCCACCAACATTCATACTTGCGAAGATTGATTCAAAGAATTTTACAGCACCATCAAGTCGATTGATTGAAAAATTATTGTCTTGTGTAGGTTTCAAACCTCTTCTACTTCTCATCAATCCTGTTACTTCGCCTTCCAAAGTTTCTTGTCCTTTATCCCAATCATAAGCTTTTACAGCGATGTCAGGTTCAGGCTGGTCTTTTTGAAACAAACTAGCATAAGTAGTGTAAGGAATAAATGCTTGATCATCTGGTGAGCCTCCCAAACTAATCAAATCTTCTCCTTTTTTCTTCATCATGGCAATTACTTTGAATTTGATGCCATTTATTTTAATCGTTTCACCAATGACATCACCTCGGTTTGGAAAAAGAGCTTCTTTGACAGAAGCTCCTAAAATTACCACGAAGGCCGAATTGTCGGTTTCATTACTTAAGAAATATCTTCCGCTTTCTACGAGTACATCTGAAATTTTGTTATAATCTTGACTTACACCCATAAGCCTAGTTTCCATACTATTATTCTCGTTTTTTAGAGTAGTTTGTCTGCCATCAATGATAGAAATTGCTTGAGAATTTTCAAGATTGTCAGATAAATACTTGAATTCATTGTACTTCATAGTTGGTCGATTGATGTATTTCCACCAAGGATAATTATTGCTCATTACCCAAGGCCATTTGCCCACATAAACAACTCCTTTACCAAATGAGTCGATTTGTTCACGAATTCCCATGTTCATCGAATCAACAAAAGTAAAAACAGCAACAATCGAAAAAATACCGATAGTTACGCCCAGAAGCGATAAAACAGTACGTAATAAATTAGTTCGAAGGGCTTGCCATGCGAAACGAATACTTTCAAGTAGTTGTCTGAGGAATTTCATACAATGAGATTAATATTTAACAAGATAAATTTAAAACCACAAATTTTGACAAACAACTACGATATGACAAGTGGAGTTTATTAATGGGTTGAATGGCAAAATGTGGGTAAGACTGGAAAAAAGTTTTACTCTTATCATTTTATGGAAGGTGAATACCTTAATTTTACAAGCAAATTACTCTTAACGATATGTCTTCTAAAATTACCATTTCTGATTTTAAGTATTTACAAGAAAGCTTTTCTGGTGAATTATATTATGATAATTCTGCTAGTCATAATGCTCAAAAAATCCTTTACTCTACCGATGCTTCGGTCTATCAAGAAAAACCTTTAGCGGCAGCAATTCCGAAAAATACAACAGATATAAAAGCATTAATTAAGCTTGCCAATGAGTTTGAAATTACTCTAATTCCACGTTCGGCAGGTACTTCTTTAGCTGGGCAAGTGGTTGGAAAAGGTATTGTGGTTGATATTTCAAAATACTTTACTAATGTTTTGGAAATCAATCAAGAAGAGCGTTGGGTGAGAGTACAGCCGGGCGTTATTAGAGATGATTTGAATGTGATTCTCAAACCTTATGGTTTACTTTTCGGGCCAGAAACTTCTACTTCAAACAGAGCGATGATTGGTGGAATGATTGGAAATAATTCTTGTGGATTACATTCAATCGTTTGGGGAACTACTCGTGATCATCTGATTTCAGCCAAAGTATTATTAAGTGATGGTTCGGAAGTAGAATTTGGAGCATTGACAAAAGCCGAATACTTCAAAAAAGTAAATGCTAAAACTTTAGAAGGAAAATTATATGGAGATATTTTTAGAACGCTAAACAATCCATTCAATCAAGAAGCGATTGAAAAAGCTTATCCAAAGAAAACGTTAAAACGCAGAAATACAGGCTATGCTTTGGATATGTTGGTGGATAGTGAATTATTTTTGCCAGAAAGTAACAAAACTTTTAATTTCTGTCAACTATTGGCAGGTTCAGAAGGAACATTAGCTTTTGTAACCGAGGCAAAACTGAATTTACTGCCTTTGCCACCCAAAGAAACGGCTTTGGTTTGCATTCACTGTACTTCCATTCAAGATTCTTTACAAGCAAATTTGGTTGCTCTGAAACATCAACCAATGGCTTCTGAATTGGTGGATAAGTATATTTTAGATTTTACGAAAGGGCATCATGTTTACGAGAGAAATCGCTTTTTCATACAAGGTGACCCAGCGGCGATTTTGATGGTGGAATTTATGGAAGAAAGTGACGAAGTTTTAAATCAAAAAACTTCTACCTTGATTGCCGACCTCCAAAAAGCCAACATCGGTTACGCTTATCCAGTTGTTAAAGGAGCAGAAACCACACCCGCATGGGATGTACGCAAAGCAGGTTTAGGATTAATAAGAAACTTAAAAGGCGATATTCAGCCTGTGAATTTGATTGAAGATTGTGCAGTTGCTCCAGAAGATTTACCAGCTTATATTGGTGATTTGCAGGCACTTTTGAAGAGACATCAGATCAATGCTTCGTATTATGCTCATGCAGGGGCAGGCGAACTGCACGTTGAACCGATGATAAATCTCAAAACGCAAGAAGGGAAAACTTTATTCAGAACAGTGTTGAAAGAAACGGCTGAATTGGTAAAAAAATACAATGGTTCATTGAGTGGCGAACATGGCGACGGGCGATTGAGAGGTGAATTTATCGAAAGCGTTTTGGGCAAGGAAGTTTTTACCTTGCTGAAAGAAGTAAAATCACTTTTCGATCCAAAGAGTATTTTCAATGCCAATAAAATTGTGAATACACCTCCGATGAATGAATTTTTGCGTTACGAAGCGGGCAAAGAAAATCCTACAATTGATACTTATTTTGATTTTAGTAATCAAGAAGGCATTTTGCGTTTGGCAGAAAAATGTTCAGGTTCAGGCGATTGTCGCAAAACGGAAGTAACAGGTGGAACCATGTGTCCGAGTTATATGGCAACTAAAAACGAAAAAGACACGACTCGTGCTAGAGCGAATATTTTACGTCAGTTTTTAACTAATTCTGAACAAGAAAATCGTTTTGACCATCAAGAAATTAAGGAAGTAATGGATTTATGTTTGTCGTGCAAAGGCTGTAAATCTGAATGTCCTTCAAAAGTAGATGTTGGTAAAATGAAAGCAGAGTTTTTGCAACATTATTATGATGTTCATGGCGTACCTTTCCGTACAAAAATGATTGGTAATTTTACCAAATCGCAGGCATTGGCATCGAATTTTCCCGCCTTATATAATTTTATTGTCAAAACACCAATTACCGCCAGCATTACCAAAAAAGTACTGGGATTTGCTCAGGAAAGGTCGATACCAACATTAGGAAAAACTACTTTAAGAGCTTGGAATAAAAAACGAGTTTCGACAAAAACTGACAAAAAAGTATATTTATTCTGCGATGAGTTTACCAATTATAACGATGTAGAAATTGGTAAAACAGCGATTTTATTACTCACAGCTTTGGGTTATGAAGTAATTCTTCCCGAACATTTAGAAAGTGGCAGAACTTATTTGTCAAAAGGTTTGGTAAAAGAAGCCAAGCAAATTGCGATTGAAAACGTAAAAAGTTTATCAAAAATAGTTGATGATAATACACCAATTTTGGGCATTGAACCTTCTGCCATTTTGACTTTAAGAGATGAATACTTAGAATTAGTACCAACAGAATTATTGGCTGATGCGGAAAAAGTAGCACAAAATGCCTTTTTGGTTGATGAATTTATTGCAAAGGAAATTGATAGAAAAGTATTGAGTAAATCATTATTTACTCAGGAAAAGAAACTGATAAAACTACACGGGCATTGTCATCAAAAAGCCTTATCGTCTTTAGTAGCCACAAAAAAAATGCTCTCATTGCCAGCAAATTATGAAGTACAACTGATTCCTTCAGGCTGTTGCGGAATGGCGGGTTCATTTGGCTATGAAGAAGAACATTATGAAGTCTCGATGAAAGTAGGCGAATTAGTACTTTTCCCAACGATTAGGAAACAATCAGCAGAAGTAATTATTGCCGCACCCGGCACAAGTTGTCGTCATCAAATCAAAGACGGCACAGGCAGAATTGCTCAGCATCCCGTAGAAATTTTGTGGGAAGCGTTGGTGAAGAATTAATTAATCATTTGAAAAAAGAAGCCTTCAAAACATCAATTGATTTTGAAGGCTTCTACATTTTAAGAGCTATTTCCTTTCTTTTATTTTCGAAATGTTTCTTTTTTATTCTCCTGTCAATATTATTCTTTGGTAACGAATTAAAGCAGGTTGTCCTCGGTCTTTTCCTTCTACAATAATATGAATCGTTTCTCCAGTTTTTAATCCAGCTGGAATGCTAATATTTGCTGCATTCGGTAAGGTTTGGTCAATATTTGCTTTTTCAGAAGAAGTTCCTGCTTCTTGATATTGCCAGAATTTAAAATCTACCGCATTTCCATCTGGGTCAATTGCCGAAGCTTCTAAAGTAATATTTGTACCCGCTTTTACTTTTTTGATGGTATTACCTTTAACTATAATTTTTGGGGCATGATTCGCTTCTTTAAATGGCTTGATGCACCAATTTGCTCTTGCAGCAAAGTCTAATTGCAAGGCTTCAATCCAACGGGTTTGAGGAAAAGAGGCGTCTTGTTTATTCGTAAAAGGGTTAAAGTCAGTTACATGTTTGCCATCCTCCCAACGATGAGGATTATCTTTTGATTGTACCATTCTTCCTCCCCAACCTCCATATTCTGGATGGTCTTTACTCATTAAACCAACATCCAATAACTGAAAATAAGCAGGAGAATCGCCTTCAGAAATAAAATCATACTGAGTCATTTTATATTTCTGAGCATCTGCCATGTTGCCATGAGTATGTTCTTCATCGCCAGCTTGTTTTTGTCCATCGCCCCAAGCATAATATTTTTCAAGCAAAGGTCCATGTTTTTGAATGATATTTTTTGCCATAAATTCACCACGTAAAAACGCTTGTAATTCATTTGGAACTACTCTTGGCCAAGGATAAGCAAAGCACCAAAATTGGTCTGAATTATAGAAAACCTTTATTTTGGGCCAATTCGGAGCGATATATTTTTTATAAGTAGCGTCTTGGTCGAGTACGGCATAAATAATGGCTTTTTTAGAAACCTTTTCGTAAATCTCTGCCCATTTACTGGTGTTTTTATAAGTATCTTCGATTGACTTTAAAGCACGGGCTACTGTATTGGTTCCACCCCAAATTTGTAAATATATTGGTTGAGGATTATTATCAAGTAATATATTTTTAATCCATTCAGAGCCTTCTGTTTCCTTATCCATTTCACCTTCAAAGTCAATATTACCCACTTTTACTAATTTTCGTAAAGCGGTTGCGCTTGGAAAAGTTTTGTCATGTTGTAATAAATTTGGATGCACTTTTTCATATTCGGCTAATAGTTCTTGTATCCAAGTAGTGCCTGGCCAGCGTAAAGCTGTGCGTTTTCCATACCTTTTGGCAGTATTTTCCATTTCAGAAATAAACATTGTGCCTTTTTCGTCGCCTTTATAATGCCATTGCGAGCTACTGTAAACCAAACCTTCAATCTTAAATTCATTGGCATACAATAACATTCTGATGAAAGAATCAACGTCATCTATTTCTCCATCGGTTGTAATGATGGTACGACTTTTTGTGTTTATATTGCTTTTTTGTGCCTGAATGGGCGAGTAACTCTGTACTACTAAAGAGAAACTAATCAAAAAGAATAGAATTGCTTTTGTTTTCATTTGTTTATTGTATTTTTGTAAATATATGAATAATAGAAGATTGAATTGGTATTAATTTATTTAACAAAGGTAAAAGTAAAATAAATATTTTCGATATTTTTCTTTTGTTTTTGTTTTTGTTTCGTTTAACTTTGTTTCAATATCAAGAATATGTTGCCAAATCAGCGCAGAGAAAAGATTTTAGACCTCTTAAAAGAAGATGGTTTAGCCAAAGTAACTGATCTTGCCAGATTGTTTAAAGTCACCGAAGTGACCATTCGTCAGGATTTAGAAAAGTTGGAAAAAGATGATTTAGTTATCAGAGAACACGGTGGAGCATATTTGAAAAATATTGAAGACCATGTGCGTGAATTTACTGTAGCTCATAATGATTTGAATGTTCAGCAAAAAGAGAAAATTGCTTTGAAATGTTTGGAGTTTATTTCGAGTGGCGATACCATTATTTTAGATTCTGGTTCAACTGTTACTGAAATTGCCAAGAAATTGAAAGGCTTTAGAAATCTGACTGTAATTACGAATGCTTTGAATATTGCCATGATGTTGGGAACTGAGCCAGGCATAGAAGTAATTATGACGGGAGGTGAATTTAAACCGCCAACCTTATCATTAACAGGACAAAAAGCAGCAGATTTTTTTAAAGGAATCAATGTTCAAAAGTTGTTTTTGGCAACGGCTGGAATTTCATTGAAAGCAGGGTTGACGTATCCAAGTATCAGTGATATTGTGGTGAAAAAAGCCATGATTGATGCCGCAGAAACTACTTATTTAGTAGCAGATTCTACCAAATTTGGAAAAAGTGCTTTTGCAAGTTTGGGTGCTTTGTCGCTGATTGATTATATCATTACCGACAACGAAATCAATCAGGATGATAAATTGCATTTCGAGAAAAATGAAATAGAAATTATTATTGCCGAATAGTGAAGTTTGTGAAAGTAAATTGTGAGTTAGTGTTTTTGAGTATTTCAAACACTAACTCGCAATGATTATCCAATACAAAAGCTCAATTTTATTTAAAATTTCAATCAAAAACATAAAAAAGCTTCGCACAAATTACGGATGCTGTCTTTGTCTTACACCACATTGAATACTCAAAATACTTGCTTTCAATTGTTCAATAGCTTAAAAAAGGAGAAAGTATTTCTTAGATTTTAGCATAAAAAACAACGGAACGCCAACATTTACTCGTTATCAGAGGATTATTGCCACATTAGTAAAATCGAAAACCCTTTGTGGATTTCAAAAAATAATAAACATTTTTTATAGAAAAAGATATGTCAAAAGCTGCATTAAGTTTGGGGATTATCATTGGGAATAGAGATTTTTTTCCTGATAGTTTGGTTGAAAAGGCTAGGGTAGAAGTAATTGACCTTTGCCATTCGCTTGGAATAAATCCAATTGTTTTAGACAGTAATACTTCTAAGTTGGGTGGAGTAGAAACTTTTCAAGAAGCCCAAAAATGTGCGAATTTATTCAAACAACATGCGGAAGAAATTATTGGGGTGTGGGTGGTACTTCCCAATTTTGGTGATGAAAAAGGTGTTGCCGATAGTTTGAAATTAGCGAATCTAAATGTTCCTGTTTTAGTACAAGCATATCCAGACGATTTGGATAAATTGGATGTTGCTCGTAGAAGAGATGCTTGGTGTGGTAAAATTTCGGTTTGTAATAATTTGTATCAATACGGTATCAAATACACACTTACGACCAAACACGTAATGCGTCCGAACGATGCAGAATTTATTAAGGATTTACAAGATTTCTTATCAGTTTGTAAAGTAGTTCGTGGTTTGAAAAATGTACGTATAGGGGCTATCGGTGCTAGACCGGGAGCATTCAATACGGTACGTTATAGCGAGAAAATCTTACAAAGAAATGGCATTTCTGTCGTTACTAGCGACCTTTCTGAAATTCTCGGAAATGCCAATAAATTGACAAAAGACGATGCCATCGTTAAAGACCGTTTAGAGAAAATTTTGGCTTACACGCCTATCGGCAAAACGCCAAGCGAAGCCATGATTCAGATTGCGAAATTAGATGCAGTATTGAATAATTTCATGCTAGAACACTCTTTGGATGCTACAGCTATTCAATGTTGGACTTCTCTACAGAAAAATTACGGCTGTAATGTTTGTACAAGTATGAGTATCATGAGCGAAAATATGCTACCAAGTGCTTGCGAAGTAGATGTGACAGGAACGCTCAGTATGTACGCTATGCAGTTGGCTTCGGGCTCGCCAAGTGCATTGGTTGACTGGAATAACAATTATGCAGATGATGACGAAAAATGCGTTTTATTCCACTGTGGAAACTGGGCGAAATCATTCTTACCTGATATTCAAATCAGCAATGCCCCAATATTGGGTACTTCGGTAGGTGTTGAAAATACTTATGGAGCTTTAGACGGACGCACGCCAGCAATGCCTTTGACTTTCGGAAGAATTAGTACAGATGACCCTAAAGGAATTATCAAAGCCTATATTGGTGAAGGTGAATTGACAGATGATGCCTTAAAAACTTTTGGTAATAGAGCTGTAGCGCAAATCAATGATTTACAGGGTTTAATGCAATACGTTTGTAGAAATGGTTTTGAACATCACGTTGTAATGAATGCTTCAAAAACAGCTGGCGTATTGAAAGAAGCATTAAGTAATTACATGGGCTGGGAAGTGTACCAACATTAGTCTAAAACGAAGGATTTGAAATAGTATCATTTGAACAATTTTTCCACATGAGAACAATCGCTATTTATTTTAAAAAATCAATGCTTTTCAGTTTAGTCGTACTGATGACTGTAATTGTTCTTCACAAAGAAGGATTTGCACAGACTTTAAGCAAAGAAAAAAAGCCGAGAATTGTTATTACGGCAGACCCTGAATTAGATGACAACAACTCGTTGATTCGCTTTTTGCTTTATAGTACTGACCTCGAAATAGAAGGCTTGATTTATGCAAGTAGCGGTTTTCACTGGACTGGTGATGGAAAAGGAACAAAATGGTCGGTGCCAAGAAGAGAATACAGTCGTTTTGGTTTAAACCTTTGTCCTTGTGAATCTTGGCGTTGGGCAAAAGACGAACATTTTATTCACGACATTGTGGGAGCTTATGAAAAATCATATCCGAATCTAAAAATTCACAATGCAAATTATCCAACCCCCGAATATCTAAAATCGAAAATTCGATTTGGGAATATTGAATTTGATGGAGATATTTCAAAGGATTCTCCGGGTTCTGAACTTATCAAATCGCTTATTTTGGATGATAAACCGGGTCAGTTATTTATCACTGCTTGGGGTGGACAAAGTACTATTGCTAGAGCATTAAAATCTATTCAGGAGCAATATCAATATACTGTTCAGTGGGAAGCCATTCAAAAAAAAATAGCCAGAAAAGTGGTATTACTTCCTTCTGGTGACCAAGACGATACTTATGCAACTTATATAAAGCCCAATTGGCCCAACATCGAATATCGCCAGTTCAAAAATAGTCCGAATTATGGATATGGTGCTCAATTGAATGCGAAAAAGGAAGACGCTACTTTTCTGACCGCTACTTGGATGAAGGAAAATATTAGTAGTCGTGGTTCATTGGGGAATTTATACAGAGTTTGGGGAGATGGAAAGCAAATGGTAAAAGGTGATATTTTAGATTACTTTGGCTTATCTGGTTATACAAACGAGGAACTAAAAAAGATGGGTTATGCCGTATGGATGCCTGTCCAAGAAAAAGGTTCATGGTTGGGCGAAGGCGACAATCATACTTTTATGAATATGCTTGGGAATGGCTTAAGAGCTTATGAAAATGGTGTTTATGGTGGTTGGGGTGGACGTTCAATTGCACAAAATGACGCTTCAATTTCTTTCTTCTCATTGACAGACACCAGTGCAAATGCGATGGCGAATGTGCTTACTAATGCAAATAATTCGTCTAAAGAAAAGGCATTTTATCCTAATTTTTTCCCACAAGCACAAAAAGATTTTGCGACAAGAATGCAATGGACTGTCACCTCGAAATTTTCAGGTGCAAATCATCAACCGATTGTTAGAGTAGAAGGTCCACTTAGTATCATGGCGGCACCGGGTGAAAAAATTCGATTGAATGGATTTGTTTCAGACCCTGATGGCAATAAAGTAGCTGTAAAATGGTGGCAATTTGAAGGAGGAGCATCGCAGCCTGTGGTGAATATCTTGAATACTAATGCAATTCAAACTGAAGTTCAAATACCCAAAGAAGCTTTGGCAGGACAAACCATTCATTTGATTCTTGAAGCAGTTGACAATGGAACACCAGAATTGACCAGTTATCAAAGAGTAATCATTACCATTAGAAAATAGTATGTGAAAAGGTTTGGATATTGGAAGAATCAAGCTTGATGATAACACAATCGAGCCAGCCAAACTATGCTAAGGTAATATTTTTCATTAAAAAGATTTCTTATGACAACCAAAGAGTTACAACTTAAATCAGTTGAATATCGCAAGAAAATACTGCAATACATTTATCAAGCAAAAGCTGGGCATACAGGTGGTTCACTTTCTTGTATTGATATTTTGAATGTATTGTATAATGATGTACTGAACGTAAATCCAGAGAATTTTAAATCTGGGCTTCGTGATAGATACATTCAAAGTAAAGGACATTGTGTAGAAGCTTTGTATGTCGTTTTAGCCGACAAAGGTTTCTTCCCAGAATCAGCCTTAGAAACACTTTGTCAGTACAAATCTTATTATATAGGTCATCCAACCAAAAAAGTAAATGGCGTTGAGCAAAATACTGGTGCTTTAGGTCACGGACTTTCGATGAGCTGTGGAAATGCCCTAGCTGCTAAATTAGATAATGTTGATTATAAAGTATTTACCCTTTTAGGTGATGGCGAATTGCCCGAAGGAAGTAATTGGGAAGCCGCACTTTCAGCAGCGCATTATAAATTAGATAATTTATGTGCCATTGTTGATTTGAATGGCTTACAAATTACTGCACCAACGCATGAAGTATGTAATACCGAACCACTAGACAAAAAGTTTGAAAGCTTCGGCTGGGCAGTTAGAATTATTGATGGTAATAATATTGAAGCCCTTCAAGAAGCTTTCAATGCTTTACCTTTTGAAGTTGGAAAACCAAGTGTAATTATTGCCAAAACCGTAAAAGGGAAAGGCGTTAGTTACATGGAAAATACCTTGAAATGGCATCATGGAGTACCTTCTCCAGAACAATATCAGCAAGCTATTGAAGAATTGACGAGCGTTCAAGAAAGTCTTTTAGAATTAGCTTAAACCCTTAAATCGCTTAAGAAATTGGGAGCAACAATTGATAATATCGCTACAAAAGATAAAGCCAATTTGGATGTTTTTTCAGAAGTACTCCAAACATTGGCAGAAACCGACAAGAATTTATTGGTAGTAACCAGTGACTCAAGAGGTTCAGGAAAGTTAGTCCCATTCGGACAAAAATATCCGAAACAAATCGTAGAAGTAGGCATTGCCGAACAGCATTTAGTAGGCATGGCGGCAGGTTTGGCTTCATCTGGCAAAAAAGTATTTGCCGTTTCGCCAGCTTGCTTTTTAGCGGCAAGAGCTTTAGAGCAAATCAAAAATGATGTGGCTTATTCCGATAATCCAGTAAAACTTATCGGTATCAGTGCTGGCGTAAGTTATGGCGCTTTAGGAAGTACGCACCACAGTTTGCACGATTTTGCCGTGATGCGTGCCATCAATAATCTTACGGTTGTTGCACCAGCCGATAATTTTGAAACCGCTGAAGCTATCAGCCAAGCTGCTGCAACTGATTCGCCTTTTTACATTCGTTTTGGCAAAAAAGTAATGCCATTGTTAAGCGAAACCAATACCAAATTTGAGTTTGGAAAAGGAAGAGTCATCAAAGAAGGAAAAGATATTGTAATCATTGCCACTGGCGAAGCAGTATATCCAGCTTTGCAAGCCGCAGAACAATTGGCAACTGAAAATATTCATGCCGCCGTGATAAGTATGCACACCATAAAACCACTTGATACAGAATTGATTGCTCAATACGCCCAACAATGTAAAGCAATTATTACGGTAGAAGAACACAGTGTTTATGGTGGTTTGGGCGAAGCTTGTGCTTCTTTTTTACTTCAAAATCAGTTAACTAAGCCTTTTAAAATTATTGGATTACCTGATGAATATACCGTAAGTGGCTCGCAAAATGAGATTTTTAATCATTATGGCATTTCGGGAATCGGAATCAAAAATGAGGCTTTAAAATTATTGAATAATCAGTAGCATTTAAATCATTATCGATTCAAGCGATGAAAGTTCTTTTGAAATATCTTTTAGCTTACTCTTTGTTTTTCTTTATTTTTCATTCAACCAATGCTCAATCAACAATTGAACAATGGGATAGATTTGAACTTACTTTAAAATATCAGTCAAAAGTAAATGCTTTCACGAATGTAAATTTGAAAGCAACATTTACAAGTAAAGATACTTCTTACACAATTGCTGGTTTTTATGATGGTAACGACAATTTTATCATTCGTTTTATGCCACAAAAAACCGGAACATGGAATTACGTTACCCAAAGTAATATTGCAGTTTTGAACAACAAAAAAGGAACGTTCGAGTGTGTAAAAGCGACAGGTAATAATCACGGAATGGTGAAAGTAAGTGATGTTTATGCTTTTAAATATGCCGATGGAAAACAGTATTTTCCGCTAGGAACTACGTCTTACGCTTGGACGCACATGACAAACGAAGTGCAAGAACAGACGCTTAGAACCTTGAAAAATACAGGTTTCAATAAAATCAGGATGGGTGTTTTTTCGAAAAATTATGATTTAGTGAAAGAAGAACCAACACTTTTTCCTTACGAATTGAAAGAAGTAAAAAAAGATGCTAATGGAAAAGAAGTAAAGGTTTGGGATTTTACAAAATTCAATCCAGCGTTTTTCCAACATTTAGAAAAGAGAATTGATAATCTGCGTGATTTAGGCATCGAAACGGATTTAATTATTTTTCATCCTTACGACAAAGGAAGATGGGGATTTGATGAAATGCCAATGGAAGCGAATCTCAATTATATTCAATACTTAACCGCTCGTTTGGCTTCCTTTCGAAATATTTGGTGGTCTTTAGCCAATGAATATGATTATGTGAAAAGTAAAACCGATGCCGATTGGTTGACTTTGACCAAAGCGGTTGTGAAAAATGACCCATATCGTCATTTATGTTCAATTCATGGAAGTACAGCAAAATACTTTGAATATTGGCGACCAGAATTTACGCATGTTTCTGTGCAAGACGAAGCACCAGTGATGAATTGGGGAGCTGCTTCTATCGCCCGAAATATTTACAATAAGCCAATTATTTACGATGAAGTGGGCTACGAAGGAAATTTGAAACAACGTTGGGGACGCTACAGCGGAGAGGAAATGAATCATTTGATTTGGATGGGCATTATCGGCGGTACTTATGTTACTCATGGCGAATCGTACATGTTCAAAGACCACAGAGATACTATTTTTTGGGCAAAAGGCGGAGAGTTTAAAGGGACAAGCTGGAAAAGAGTAGCTTTTCTGAGAACAATTTTAGAAGAAATTAATGCACCACTTGAACCCGCTGATATTAGCAGAGATAGTAAAATCGTCACCAATGGGAAAGGTGTTTATTTGATTTATTTTGGCAAAGAGATCAATCAGCAGTGGCTTTTTAATTTACCCAATAAAAATGCTGAATTTGAAAAACCTAAAAAAGGGAATCGCTACAAAGTTGAAATTATTGATACTTGGGAGATGACCACCAAAGTAGTTCCAAGCACTTTTGAGCTTTCAGAAGTAAATGATTATCGCCTCTACGATAAAGACCTGAAACAAGTAAGACTTCCCTTAAAGCCATATTTAGCTTTAAGAATCACTGAAATTCCTAATTAACATGAAAAAATATCTATCCCTAATGTTGTTGTTTTTGTTGACGATGGCTTGTCAGCAGAAAAAAACTTCGGAAGGTCCAAAGAAAATGGCGATTGTCGTTTCCACCCTAAACAATCCTTGGTTTGTGTTTTTGGCTGAAAATGCCGCTGCAAAAGCCAAAGAATTAGGCTATGAAACCAAAATATTTGATTCGCAAAATAATACTGCTTTGGAATCAGACCATTTCGAAAATGCCATTGTTTCGGGTTATCAAGCAATTTTATTTAATCCAACAGATGCCGACGGAAGTGTGGTGAATGTTCTGAAAGCCAAAGATGCAGGTATTCCAGTTTTTTGTATGGACAGAGAAATTAATTCTGCCAATGCCGCTACTTCACAAATTTTATCGGATAGTTTTTCTGGATGCGTAGCCATTGGAAAATTCTTTGTGCAGCAACTCAACAAAAAAGGCAATTATGTAGAATTACTTGGTTTGGTGGGCGATAACAATACTTGGGCTCGTTCAAAAGGCTTTCATAGTTTGGTCGATAATTACCCAAACCTCAAAATGGTGGCACAACAAAGTGCAGATTTCGACCGCAACAAAGCGATGGAAGTAATGGAATCTATTCTGCAAGCACAACCCAATATTGATGCCGTTTTTTGTGGAAATGATGCGATGGCAATGGGTGCTTATCAAGCCTTGGCGGGTGCTGGAAAAGCCAATAAAGTAAAAGTATTTGGTTTTGACGGAGCAGACGATGTAGTCGGAGCAATCAAAGACGGAAAAGTTGCCGCAACAGGCATGCAATTTCCGAAAGTAATGGCACAAATGGCAGCCGTTTATGCCGATGAATATTTGAAAGGCAAAAGAGATTTTCCTGCCAAAATTCCAGTAGCGGTAGAATTAGTGACCAAAGAAAACATTGCTCATTATACCGCTTTCGGTAAAAAATAATTGAAAATAAATGAATTGATTTTGTGTCAATTCAACCTCAAAATCATTTAAGTAGTCTTTGAAAAAACGACGTGAAGAGTAACTAATTTACGAAAAATAGGACTTTAAGTTCACAACTCATAATTCAAAACCATCACTATGAAAATCGTCAAAATTGTTGTTGCTAGCATTGCAGTACTTTTTATTGGCTATCATTCTATCGAAATAAAAAAACTGGACGAAGTAAAAAAAGCCTCAGCAGAAACCTTTGATGCTTTAGCTTTTGCTCATAACTTTTTAGAAAAAACACTTCCCCCAAGTTTCAGTAAAGCGCCTTCAGTAGCAACACTTTTAGCATTACTTGCTAAAGAACCTAAAAAAGCATTTCAAGAAATGTCAAATGCTGTAGCAATTGGCAATATCAGGTACTTTTTGGTAAAAGGAGAAGGGCAAATTACCAAGATTCAGGACGATGAAATACAAGTTTTGTTGCCCAATCAAACACAGCCAATCAGCGTGAAATTAGCCACAGAATTTATCTACGGAAATGCTATTCGTGATGCCGCTGGTGTGTTTGATATTAAACAATTTACCAATACTTCCGACATCAATAATATTTCTTCTGAAATCAATAAAATCATCAGAACCGAAAGAGTACCCGCTTTTAAAAAGCAAATAAAAGTAGGCGATTCTATTCAATTTGTGGGAGCTTTAGAAATGAACCAAGAGTATTTGAAGCTTCAAAAACTTGAGATTTTACCCATCGAATTCAATAAAATATAAGCAGGCTCAATGATGTTATCAGCGAAAAATATTACTAAAAAATTCTCGGGCGTTACTGCTCTTGATGCCGTTTGTATTGATTTACAGGCTGGCAAAGTAAATGCCATCATCGGTGAAAACGGAGCAGGAAAATCTACTTTAATGAAGATTTTGAGTGGTGTTTATACAGAATATGAAGGGACGATTTACCTACAAAATAAGCCACAAAAATTTGCTAGTACCAAAGAAGCTGAAAATGCTGGAATAGCCATCATTCATCAGGAATTAAACATGATTCCTTATTTGAGTGTAGTAGAAAATATTTTTTTAGGAAGAGAAGTAAGTAATGCTTTTGGGCTGTTGGATAAGGCTTTTATGCTGAAAAAAACGCAAACTTTATTACAGAAATTGCGCTTAAATATCGACCCGAATACGCCAGTAAAAAACCTGAAAGTTGGTCAACAACAACTGATTGAAATTGCCAAAGCTTTGTTAGTTGATGCCAAAGTAATTATCATGGACGAACCAACTTCTGCCATCACAGGTGCTGAAGTAGATGTTTTGTTTGAGATTATCACGGCACTAAAAGCAGAAGGGAAAGCCATAGCCTATATTTCCCATAAACTCGACGAGCTTTTTAAAATCGCTGATACTTATACTGTTTTGCGTGATGGAAAAAGTATAGAATCGGGTGAGATGAGTGCCGTTACTCGTGACAATATCGTTTCAAAAATGGTAGGTCGTGAATTGGTGATGATTCCTAAGAAAAAACAGGAGGGAAGTAAAACAGAATTGTTAAGAGTAAGTCATTTAGGTATCAAACACGAAACTTTGGGAAAAAGTGATTTGCTGAAAGATATTTCATTTGTACTTAATAAAGGCGAAATTCTGGGCATTTTTGGATTGATGGGAGCAGGCCGAACTGAATTGTTTGAAGCCATTTTTGGTTTGGCGCCACGCAAAGTTTCAGGAGAAGTATTGATGGAAGGACAGCGTCTTCATATTCATTCGCCAGCGGATGCAGTGAAAGCGGGTTTGGCTTTGGTGAGTGAAGACCGTAAAAAAGATGGAATTGTACCTGAATTGAGTGTCAAGCAAAATATTTGTATCACCACGCTTCCTGATTTATTGAGCAATGGTGTGCTTGATAACCGCAAAGAAAATAATCTTGCCGATAAGTATATTCAAGAATTGCGGATAAAAACGTCATCATCTGACCAATTGATAAAAAATCTCAGTGGAGGAAATCAGCAAAAAGCCATTTTGGCGAAATGGTTGGCGACGAAACCAAAAGTATTATTGTTGGACGAACCAACCCGTGGAATTGACGTTAATGCCAAAGCAGAAATTTACAAACTCATCAACCAATTAGCAGAATCTGGTTTGGGCATTATCATGATTTCATCTGAATTACCCGAAATTTTTGCTGTAAGCGATAGAGTAATTGTATTGAGTGATGGAAAAGTAACAGGTGATTATAACATTAATGAAGCCTCAGAAGAAATTTTACTAAAAGCAGCGATAGCCTAAGTTGGAAAACGCTAAGAAATTCAAAAAGACATACACATGAATTTGATTATACAAAAAGAGAAATTGTACAAATTGCAATCGCTGATTGCCCTTTTTGTGCTATGTATTATCATCAGTATTTTATCTGATAAATTCTTAACGGTTGCAAATGGCTGGAATGTCCTCCGACAAATCTCCGTAAATATTTGTATTTCTGTCGGCATGACTTTAGTCGTTCTCACCGCAGGAATTGATTTATCTGTAGGTTCGGTCTTGGCATTATGCGGAGCAATTACAGCTGGATTATTAAAAAATGGTATAGAATTGCCCTTACAGAATTTATTCATCGGTTTTACTTTACTGGGAGCAATTATTATAGGATTAGTTTTTGGTGGAGCATTGGGCTTTTTTAATGGTTGGGTAATTACCCGTTTCAAAGTTCCTCCATTTGTTGCTACTTTAGCCATGCTGACAATGGCAAGAGGTTTGACCATGCTTTGGACGAAAGGTTTTCCCATCAGTAATTTAGGCTCAAACTTCGATTATATCGGAACTGGCTGGTTTATTGGCGTACCTGTTCCCGTTTGGATAAGTATTTTCGTCATCATTATCGCAATGGTACTTACTACAAAAACACCGCTAGGTCGCTACATTTATGCCATTGGTGGCAACGAAAATGCCGCTCGATTATCAGGTATTAAGATTCATAAAATTAAATTGATAGTTTATACGCTTGCGGGTGGTTTGGCCGCTTTAGGCGGTTTGATGGTCACTGCCCGATTAGATTCTGCTCAACCCAATGCAGGAACTGGCTACGAATTAGATGCCATTGCCGCAGTTGTAATTGGTGGTACTTCGCTTTCGGGTGGGAGAGGCTCAATTTTAGGAACTGTTCTCGGAGCAATCATCATCGGAGTATTAAATAATGGTTTGGTTTTATTAAATGTATCGCCTTTTTGGCAACAAGTAGTAAAAGGAATGGTGATATTATTAGCGGTAATTATCGACCGTGCTAATGCTAAAAACGATTAATTTCTATGCAATATATTTTGGCAATCGACCAAGGAACAAGTAGTACTAAAGCTTTGATTTTTGATGCAAAAGGTCAGGTGATGGCACGAGCTTCAGAGCCCCTTCAAACACAATATTTGGCAGATGGTTTTGTAGAACAAGACCCAGAAGGCATTTTTGATAATGCTATGACAGCCGTTAAAAATTGTTTAGCCGATTTTCAGGAAAAGGGTTTTGAGTTAACAGCAATAAAAACTTGTGGCATCAGTAATCAAAGAGAGACTTTTATTCTTTGGGATGAAAATGGGAATCCTCTTCATAATGCCGTAGTTTGGCAATGTAAACGTTCGGTACAAGTATGTGAACGTTTGAGTAAAGAAGGTTTAACCGAAAGTATTAAAGAAAAAACAGGTTTAATCATCGACCCTTACTTTTCTGGCACTAAATTGATTTGGTTGTATGAAAACAAACCAACAATCAAGCAAACAATAGACGAAGACAAAGCATTTTTTGGAACAGTTGATACTTGGTTATTGTATAAATTAACGGGTGGAAAAGTATTTGCTACGGATTATACCAATGCTTCAAGAACATTGTTTTTCAACCTTCATACGCTTGAATGGGATAAAGATTTACTTTCAACTTTCAATCTTTCAACACTTAATCTTCCTGAAGTAAAAGCATCTTCCGCCAATTTTGGAACAAGTACTTTTGGCGGAATTTTTACAGAAGCCATCAGTATTTCTGGCATGATTGGCGATAGTCACGCTGCCGCATTTGGAGAAGGTTGCTTTGAAGCAGGAACTGCCAAAGCTACTTTAGGAACTGGCTGTTCAATTTTAATGAACATTGGTAATAAGCCTCAAAAATCACAAAATGGTATGATTACCACCATTTGTTGGAGTACTGAAGGAAGAATAGATTATGCTTTAGAAGGTGCCATTGTAAGTTGCGGAGCTAGTGTAGAATGGGTAAAAAATGAATTAGGTTTATTTGCAGAAAGTAAGCAAACGGAAGGCATGGCAAAATCAGTTCCTGATAACGGAGGTGTTTATTTGATTCCTGCTTTTAGTGGTTTGGGCGCACCTTATTGGGATATGAAACGCAGAGCATCAATCCATGGCTTAACTTTTGGGACAAATAAAAATCATATTGTTCGGGCTACTTTAGAATCCATTCCTTTTCAGATAAAAGATGTTGTTTTGGCAATGGAAGAAGATTCAGAAATCCATTTACAAGAATTAATGGTAAATGGTGGAATGACTTCCAATACTTTTGTATTAAGTACTTTATCTGACTTATTAAATATTCCAGTTGTAAACAAAGGTATGCCAGATGTATCAGCTTTGGGTGTTGCTTTGATGGCTGGTTTAGGAGTACAAATTTTTGAATCGGTAGATTCACTCAAAGCATTGTTTGGACAAGCGCAGGCAGTCTTACCGCAAGAACACAATCAAGTAAAAATTCTTACAGCCTTTAAGGCTTGGAAAAATATTATTCAGGAGAACTCCTAAATCCCTTCCTTTCTCTTCATACATACCTTTATTTCTTAAATAAATCATAGTAATAGGGTATGTATAATATTCCTTTCTCTCTTTTTCTCAAACCAACATCGTTTCATTTTTCAGTATTTAGAAATCACTTTGTTTTCTAAATACGAAAATCTAATTAGCTCTTTTCTCCTTTTATTCAGAAGGGCAGAAGTGAGAGCCTGTGTATAGCAATAACATGAAAAAACTATTCTTTTTTGTAGCAAGTCTTTTAATTGGAAGGCTTGAAGTAAAAGCCCAATCTCATTATCCTGGTCAACACAATGGAAAATTTGCTTTGCAAGATAAATTGCAACCTGCTGTTTATAGCTTTGATTTATCCGCTATTCGTTTGTTAGATGGGCGTTTTAAAGAGAATATGTTACGTGAACAAAGCTGGATTTTATCATTGGATACCAAAAGACTTTTACACAGTTTTCGAAACAATGCGGGTATTTATGATGCGAATGAAGGAGGTTATTTTGACCTTAAAAAATATGGTGGTTGGGAATCGTTAGATTGTGATTTGCGTGGACATTCTACTGGACATTTACTTTCTGGGTTAGCATTAATGTATGCCCAAACGGGCGACGAACGATTTAAAATGAAATCGGATAGCATTGTTTCGGGCTTGGCAGAAGTACAAAAAGTATTGAATCAAGAGGGTTATTTAAGTGCTTATCCGCAAGAATTAATCAATAGAAACATTGGAGGAAAAAGAGTATGGGCACCTTGGTACACTTTGCACAAAATAGTCTCAGGTCTGATTGACCAATACTTGTACTGTAACAATCAGCAAGCTTTGGAAGTCGTTCAAAAAATGGGCGATTGGGCTTATAAAAAGCTTCAACCCATTACTCCTGAGCAAAGAGCGATTATGCTTCGTAATGAATTTGGAGGTATCAATGAATCATTTTATAATCTTTATGCCATTACAGGAAAACCAACATATAAATGGTTAGCGGAGTTTTTTTATCATAACGAAATGCTTGACCCTTTGAAAGAAGGGAAAGATATTTTGGAGAAAAAACACGCCAATACTTATATTCCAAAATTGTTGGGAGTAACTCGTGAATTTGAACTAGAAGGACAAGGAAAAGGCGATGAAATGGCAAGTTTTTTCTGGAATACAGTCATCAATCATCATTCTTTTGCGACAGGAAGTAATAGTGATAAAGAGAAATTCTTTAAAGCTGATGAGCTTTCTCAACATTTAACAGGCTTTACGGGCGAAACTTGCAATGTTTATAATATGCTTAAATTGACTCGCCATTTATTTTCGCATACTGCCGATGTGAAATATGCAGATTATTACGAAAAAGCACTTTTCAATCATATTCTTGGTCAACAAGATCCACAAACGGGAATGGTCGCTTACTTTTTACCGATGATGGCTGGAGCCCACAAAGTTTATAGTACTCCCGAAAACTCTTTTTGGTGCTGTGTGGGAAGTGGTTTTGAGAATCATGCTAAGTATGGTGAAGCCATTTATTATCATAGCAAAGACGCTCTTTTTGTGAATTTATTCATCGCTTCAAGCTTGAATTGGAAAGAAAAAGGCTTTAAAATCAAACAAGAAACTAATTTTCCTGAATCAGGTAAAACGATTTTTACTGTTGAATCTGCCGAGAATCAGTTACTTACTCTAAATCTTCGTTATCCTTCTTGGGCAAGTGCTGTCAATGTTACAGTCAACGGAAAGCCAATGAAAATCAAGCAATCTGCTGGAAGTTATATTGCTATTACTCGTATTTGGAAAGCAAATGACCGTGTAGAAATAAATTTCCCAATGAATTTAACGACTGTGGCGACGAACGATAATCCTGATAAAATAGCCATTTTGTATGGACCAATTGTATTAGCAGGCGAAATGGGAACGGCACAAATGGAAACACCAGCACCTTATTCAAACCCTTCACTTTACAACGATTATTATACTTACAATTATAAAGTTCCAACCGATTTAGTGAAAATTTTGCGTATTGATAAGGTACATCCAGAAAACGACATTAAACCTTTGGCTGGAAAATCGCTCTCTTTCAAGACTTCAAAAGAAGGAATTACACTTCGTCCTTTATACGATATTCATCGTGAACGTTATGTCGTTTATTGGGATTTGAAGTAAGGTTGTGAATACTTTGTAATATTATCTTCTAAAGAATGCTTTTAAATTACTAAAAATAGCGTTTTCCCTTTGACTAATCGCTAATTATTAAAATGAAGTATCGCTTGATACTGAATTTATTGATTAGCGATTTTTATTTCACTTATCCCTTCTTTACGATACATTTCGTCCATCTTGTAGAGCTATTTGCTCAATTGTACACTTTGTTTTTTGCTATTTCTTACTGGTACAAATCTTTTAAGTTATTGATTACAAACCTAGTAAATAACACTGATATGGACAAAGTAGATAAAGAAATGCGTTCTGAATTGAAAGCACAGAAAAGAACGAAAGTAGGGAATATGATTCTCTACACCGTTTTGATTGGTATGGCTTTGATGCTTGCCTCTATCGTTGGTGGTTATTGGGCTACTTCCGATAATGAAGGTCAACACAATATGGGTAAAGTAACTCCACAAGACACATTAATTTTAAATAAATCGGATACGATAAAGTAAGAGTTGTGAATGAAGAGTGATGAATTGTAGATTAAGAGATTGTGATATACAGTATTTTAATTTACACAACAACATCGTTAATTTTATTTAGGAGACTTAAATAATTAAATCATGGAAACTACAAAAGAACAAATCAAGAAAGAAGCAGCTAAACACAAAGCTGAAACATTGGCTAAAAAAGCAGAAGTATTAAAAGCCGAAGCGACAGAGAAAATAGATGAAGCAAAATTAGGAGCTTTAGATTTAGCAGAAAAAGCAGCAGATAAGTTTGAAGAAATAAAAGAGAAAGTAAAGAAAGCACTTTGATGAAAAATGCTTTTCAATATCGAAATTCATTCAACCATCTAAAAAGAATCGGGAGTTTTAATTACAACTGGTTCTATCCTTTAATTATGCAAAATCAATATGAAGTTCTCTTGAAGGCTCTGAATGAGCTGATTGAGATTAATTACAACCGTATTGAAAATTACAAGAAAGCTGAACAAAACATGGATGGAGGCGATTTGAAAAACCTCTTTCATGGTATGTTAAATGAAAGCGAACATTTTGCTGAATCATTGGCTGAGCATGTTGTGAAATTTGGTGGAGAACCAGCACAATCAAGTACACTAATTGGCAAGGCTCATCAAGTTTGGATAGATTTTAAAGTCTCTATCGTATCAAATAATCGTGAAACGATTTTGAATGCTTCTGAATCCGGTGATAAAGCTACCTTAGAAGCTTATGAAGCCGTCTTGGCTTTAGATAAAGTACAAGCTTCGTCAGATTTAACACAATTATTGATGTCTCAAATTGCTTCTATTGCTGAATCATTGAAAATTATTCAATCATTGAAGAAATCAGAACATCATGCCAAAGCTGAACAAGAAGTATTAGAAAACCAATTGCCAGTATAAAAAATCATTTTGAATGGTTGCCTAAAAATGCCATGACGATAGGTTGTGGCATTTTTGTTAAAATCTTTTACTACTCATTTAATTAAATTAATAATAATATGAAAACGACTTCCTTTTTAGCTAATATTCCATGTAAAATGGTATTACTTGTCATGTTGATTAGCACCAATTTTTATTCTTGTAATTCATTTAAAAAATTGAATAATGCCCAAAGAGGTGCTATCATTGGAGTAGGAACTGGAGCTGCAATGGGTGCGGCAATCGGTAGAAAATCTAAAAACCCTGCCATTTATGCCATCGTTGGTTCAGCGGTTGGTGGTATTGCTGGGACATTCGTAGGAAAATACATGGACAAGCAAGCTGAAAAACTAAAGAAAGATTTAGATGTGTTGGCAGATGTAGAAAGAGTAGGAGAGGGCATCAAAATTACGATGAAATCAGGTGTTTTATTTGACTTTAATTCATCTAAGATTAATCCTACCGTCAATGAAAATCTCATTAAATTTTCAGAAACATTAAAGCAATATCCTGACACAGAAATTTTAGTAGCTGGACATACTGATAATGTAGGAACAGAAGCTTATAATATGAAATTATCTCAGCAAAGAGCAGACGCTGTTGCAGCAGTATTGAAAGCTAATAATGTATCAAGAAGTCGTTTGACGGTGCTTGGTTATGGAGAAAAAGATGCCGTGGCAGACAATACTTTAGAATCGGGCAGAGAGCAAAATAGAAGAGTAGAATTTGCCATTGTTGCCAATGACAAATTGAAAAAAGAAGCTACAAAAGCTACTGGCGAAACGAGTTTGAAATAGTAATATCAAAATAAAAATGCTTAGAAAATGAAGTTATTCCATTTTCTAAGCATTTTTGTTTCTTATTGAATCTAAGGAAATTAAGAGTAAAACCAACCTAATTATTTTCTTAGATTAACCAAGATACTTTGGTAATCATTCTCCAGAATCCTCATTTTATCATCTACTAAAACCATAAATGGAACACTGGTTATTTTAAAAGTTTGAGCTGTTTTACTATCAAATCCTCCTTGTAAATCTGCAAGATTTGTCCACCAGTTAATATTATCAGTTTTGATAGCTTTTAACCATTTTTGTTGATCATCATCCAAAGAAATACCAATAATTTTAACTGATTTGTCTTCAAAAAGTCTTTGATTTTTAACCATGTCTTTATGTTTTTCTCTACAAGGACCACACTACGAAGCCCAAAAACTAATAATGGTTTTACCTTTTATTAGCGAACTAAGCATGACAGAATCACCTGTTTGGTTGGGGATTTTAAGGTCTGGGATTCGATTACCAATTGTGTTCTTTCTGTACTTAGCAAGTTTCTCCTTAAAGTATTTACCACTGTCAGACAGTTTTACTTCTTCCGAAAGCCTTTCAAATAAATCTTCTAGGCTAGATAAATCACATTCTCCAAAACTAATTTCGTTTGAAAGATTTTGCAAAGATAAATATGAACCTTTATGCTCATTTACATATTTTTCAAGGGATTGATATACCATCTTTTTTCTTTGAGCATCAGAGAAATTTTTACTTTGCATGGCATTTCTAGGGGCAATTTGAGTGGTAAAGTCTATTGATTCTTGGCTTCCACTAACTTTTTTAGTATGTAAATACAAAGAGCCTGCTTCTCGCTTTTTTACTTCAAAATCAACTTGAATAGTATCATTGACCAGCCAAACTCCAAACTCTTGGCGTATATTATTGGTTGAAATAAGGGCTAAAGTTGGATGTTCTAACCCACCTTCAAAAACAAATTTCTGATTAATAACTTTTGCTTTTTCAGAGGAAATTGTATGTTCCCAAAATATTGAAATATTAACTTCTTTAATAGTATCCGAATTTAATATTGTACCCTCCAAACGGAAAGGTTTCATTGTCGGTTTTTGTGCGAGAGCAGTAATAGAAGCAGAGACTAAAATGAAGAATAGGATTAGTTTTTTCATGAATGTAAAAGAATTTGGAGTTGGTAGATTTATTGATAACACTCATCTAATTCATCTCATAAAATAATCATTGAATGAATTAGAAGCAATACTGGATGTGTAACGAAGAGACTTTTTATTTGTTTTGAGTGAGAACGATAATATATAGTCTTAAATGAAAGATTTTAAAACAGCTCTATTATTTATGTCTCATGAACAATTCACAGGTTTTATTTATCAAATCACATATTCAATAATTCCTTTTCCAGTTTATCAAAGTTTTCTTCGTTTTTGTCAACGACAAAAGGTTTTAGTTTACTACATTCTTCAGCGGTATTGAAAAGCATTTTAAAAACAAGGTTGGTCTTGTTTTCGGGTACTTCTTCAAATGTTGCTACTACTTGAAAAATTGGTTTTGAAAAGCGTTGCCAAGCAATAAGTGATGGATATTCTATTTTGATAAACTCACATTCATTAGCATAATTTCCTTTGTCTGGTCCGTGCATGATAAAACTCCATTTTCCTCCTACACGAAAATCAAATTCATTAAAAGTATTGGTAAAGCCTGCTGGTCCCCACCAAACTTTTAAATGGTTTGGTTCAGCCCAAGCACGATAAACTAATGCTCTTGGTGCATTAAAAATTCTTGAACTTACAATCTCGCAATCGGGAGTTGTTTCGATAATTTCTGTTGCCATTTTTGGTAATCGTGTTCGTTTAGGATGAATTTGCTTTTGATTATTTTAAATTGCAAGCTTATTTTTCTAGTTTAAATTGTTTAATATCATTTTACTAGGGCTGGACTTAAGTCCAGCCCTAGTAAAATAGGATTGTAAAAGCTTTCTTAAAATTTACAATTCTAAGTTAGTTGTTTGTAAGGAAACAAACAACGGCTATAGTTTTTTGCCTAAATCTAGATTCAAATAAATCAATGATAGTTTTCGGCTGCTTTTGAATGTCTATTTATCAATCGTTTGTTGTCTGTCTTTACTATGTTCTTTATTTAAGGGGTTGATTAGTAGTTGTTTGAATTATTTTGAAATTTATGCCTTTGCTTAAATGTGATAAATAGTAGGGAAATGGCGAATAATTTGAATATCTTTTTTCTTGATGTCAGGGGCTTATTTTGTAGTGCAAAAAAGCTATTTTTTGTGCTTTTGGGGATAGTTTTTTTGAATGAAAAATAAAGTTTTTCTATTAAATATTTCATCTCGGTATATTTGTAGAAACGATGCTTTTTTGTTTGTAAAATCCTTTAATTAATTTCATTTTCCTCAAACCCATGTACAAAAAAATCTGTAGTTTTCTACTTTGTTCGGTAGTGCTTTTCAATTGTGTAAAACCTTCTATTGCTCAATCCTCTTCATTAGTTTTTACGAGCTATAAAGTTCTTGAAGATAGCCTTATGCTTTTTGATAAAACTAGGAATAGACAAATTCCTGTTGCTTTGTATTTTCCGCATAGTATTAAAAAACTAAAGAATCAGCCATTGATAATTGTTAGTCATGGGTATTGGCAAAACAAAGGTGGCTCAAATAAAGCTTATACTTTTATTACAAAATACTTGGCTTCCTATGGATATTTTGTAGCCAGTATTCAGCACGAATTACCCAACGATGATTTAATACCAACAACTGGAATTCCACAAATAGTGAGGCGTCCATTTTGGGAAAGAGGGAGTGATAATATTCTCTTTGTGTTGAATGAATTGAAAAAAACTCAGCCTCATTTAGATTTTAAGCATGTAATACTTATTGGGCATTCAAATGGGGGAGATATGTCTATTTTGTTTGCCCATAAACATCCTGAATTGGTAGATAAAGTAATTTCATTGGATAGTAGAAGAATGCCTTTTCCTAGAACTGCCCAACCAAAATTATACTCTTTGCGTTCGAGCGACCAAGTAGCGGATGAAGGTGTTTTGCCAAGCCTTGAAGAACAAAAGAAATACGGAATTACTATCATAAAACTGAATAATACTATCCATAATGATATGGACGACAATGCTAATGAGGTTCAGCGAAAAGAAATCAATGAGTATATTATGCGTTTTTTAAAATGATTAGATTGAACTTATTTCTACAAGGCTTCTACTTGAAAATAGAAGCCTTGTAGTATATTTGCTAAGGTCATCATTCCTAAATCTAACAAATCCATCAAACTAAAATGATTAATTATAACCCTAAAGAATGGTTTACGTTTATTTTCAGAGTTCATAAAAGCGATACTGTTCGTCAGCTGATGCCGATGATAGTAAGTTTGTCTATTTATGTGGCTTTGGTAGCATTTTTAGAAATAGAAGTGTTTAATTTAGGTGATAATAGTCATCTCAAAAACATTACTATTCTGCATGGAATGTTGGGTTTTGTGATTTCATTACTCTTGGTTTTTAGAACCAATACTGCTTATGAACGTTGGTGGGAAGGTAGAAAGCTATGGGGAAGTTTAACCAATACTTCCAGAAACTTAGCGATGAAAATCAATGCGGTGTTGCCTAAAGACGATGTGGTCAACAGAACTTTTTTTAGAGAGCATATTGTAGAATATGCTTTTGCCTTGAAAAGACACCTCAGGGGACATCAACGAGACAGCGAAGTATTTCAGTCTAATGTTATTATCGACCATGAATTACATAAGCCTAATCATATTGCGGCTTTGATGTACACACGTTTAAACGATTTGTACAATCAAAAAATCATTAGTGGTACACAATTACTTTTCTTGAATGAAGAGTTTCGTGCGTTTACTGATATTTGTGGTGCTTGCGAACGCATCAAGAATACGCCGATTCCGTTCTCTTATTCTGTTTTTATTAAGAAGTTTATTTTCTTTTATGTGATGTCGCTTCCGTTCGGTTATGTCTTTAGTTTGGGTTATATCGCTGTGCCAATTGTAGTTTTTGTGTTTTATGTATTGGCAAGTTTAGAAATCATTGCAGAAGAAATTGAAAATCCTTTTGGGGTAGATGACAATGATTTACCATTGACAATGATGTCGAAGAATATCCAGAAACATGTTGCAGAGATTTTGTAGGAGGGGGTGGGTTTTATTTTTTAGCTTTCGGATTTCGGCAATCGGATTTCAGCCTTGTTTTTCATTAATAAAGAGAGTTGATGGCTGAAGTCCGAAAGCTGAAAGCCCACCACTTATTTCAACTCCTCACATCGTCCTTGTAAACCACCAGTATGAACAGCAACGATGATTGAATTTTCTTGGAAATATCCTTTTTGAATTAAATCATAAATTCCAAACATCATTTTACCTGTATAAACTTGTTCAAGCTGAATGTTGGGATTTCTTTCTTCAAAACCTTTGATAAATTGAATCAATTCGGGAGTAGTTTTAGCATAACCGTCGAAATGATATTGTTCGTTGAGTTCAAACTCTTTTTCAAAAGGTAAAATCTTTTCAATTTGTCCTTTCAATAAACCTTTTCCCTTTAGTGAAGCAAAGCCAATAGCTTTTGTTTTTCCTCTAACGCCACTCACTATACCTGCTAAAGTTCCACCAGTACCAACGGCAGAACAAACAAAGTCGGGGTCGATTACTTCATAAATTTCATCAACCATTTCGTTTACGCCTTTTATTGCCAAATGGTTTGTGCCACCTTCTGGCAATACATAAAACTTTTCTCCGTATTGTCTGGTTAATCTATTCCTGAAATTATAATCAAGACGAGTAACAAAAATCAATTCCATTCCGCAATTGTGGGCATATCGTAAAGTATCATTTGAATTAGGCGTTAGTTCATCTCCACGAATAATTCCTACTGTTTTAAACCCAAATTCTTTACCAGCCGCAGCAGTAGCATAAATGTGATTAGAATAAGCACCTCCGAAAGTTAATAGTTGGTCAAATCCTTTTTCTTTCGCTTCTATTAAATTAAATTTTAGTTTTCTCCATTTGTTACCTGTTACTGTTGGGTGGATTAAATCATCTCTTTTAATGTATAATTTTATGTTGTAGGATGCTAGCACAGCATCCTTTATTAACGTTAAAGGAGAATGAGGTAATTGAAACATGGCGGTATTTGATTAATTTTGATTTTTAATGCCAAATATATGCAAGAAATAGAAGACGAAGAAGAAGAATTGTATCAACACCACCGATTTGAGGTTGACAAAGGGCAAAGTATCTTAAGGGTAGATAAGTATCTCATGTCAAGAATGCAAAATGCTTCTAGGAATAAAATTCAAGATGCTATTGAAACGGGTGCAGTCAGAGTAAATGAGGCAATCGTTAAAGCAAACTATAAAGTAAAACCATTAGATGTTATTACGATTTTATTAGCAGAACCGCCTCGTAATACAGAGATTATCCCACAAAATATTCCTTTAGATATTGTTTATGAAGACGATGAATTGCTAGTTGTAAACAAACCTGCGGGTATGGTTGTACATCCTGCACATGGCAATTGGGAAGGTACTTTAGTGAATGCTTTGGTGTATCACTTCCAAAATTTACCGACACATCGCAATGGAGAAATTCGTCCGGGTTTAGTACATCGTATTGATAAAGATACTTCTGGTTTATTAGTAATTGCCAAAACTGAAACAGCGATGACACATTTGGCAAAGCAATTTTTCGATCATAGTATTGAACGTACTTATAATGCTTTAGTTTGGGGAGAACCCAAAGCTGATGAAGGAACTATCACTGGTCATGTAGGAAGAAGTTTGAAAGACCGTAAGATTATGACTGTCTTCCCAGATGGTTCAATGGGAAAAGATGCTACAACGCATTATAAAGTACTGAAGAAATTACGCTATGTTTCAGTCGTTCAATGTAATTTAGAAACTGGAAGAACGCATCAAATTAGAGTACATTTCAAACATATTGGTCATCCATTGTTCAACGATACTACTTATGGTGGCGATAGAATTTTGAGAGGAACAGTATTTTCTAAATACGAACAATTTGTAACGAATTGCTTTAAAATGTGTCCGAGACAAGCATTACATGCAAAGTCATTAGGATTTATTCATCCAAAAACAGGAGAGTTTTTACAATTTGATACAGAGTTACCCGAAGAAATGCAACAAGTAATCCAGAAATGGGATACTTATGTAAATAACGAATAAAATCATTAACCTAACCAATATCCAATGTCAGTTATTATCAGAAAAGGTATTCGTGAAGATGTACCCGTGATGTTTGAGTTAATCAAAGAATTAGCGCTTTACGAAAAAGCTCCAGAACAAGTAACCAATACGGTAGAACAAATGTATGTGGATGGTTTTGGGGATAATCCAATTTTTGGAAGTATTGTCGCAGAAGTAGCAGGTGAAGTAGTAGGATTAGCCTTGTATTATTACAGATATTCTACTTGGAAAGGAAAGCGTTTGTATTTGGAAGATTTAATCGTTTCTGAAAAAATGAGAGGAAAAGGTTTAGGTGAAAAATTATTAGAAGCAACCATTCAACAAGCCAAAGATGATGCTTGTACAGGAGTAATGTGGCAAGTATTAGATTGGAACGAACCAGCCATTAATTTCTACAAAAAATTCGGAACAAGAATGGATGGAGAATGGATTAATGTGCATTTGGATTTTTGAATAGAAGCAAGATGTGAGACACAAGAAGCAAGAAGCAGGACACAAGATTTGAGAAGCAAGAGACAAGACTCAAGAAGTAAGATTTCAGAAATAGGAATAAGCAAAAGATTAAAAAATAATATGTTGTTTCTTTTTTTTGATACTATTCATTAGACTTTGTCATGTGAAAACTTAACAAAAAAGTCTTACTTCTTGTCTCTTGCTTCTTATATCTCAAATCACAAATCTTGTGTCTTGCTTCTTGTGTCTAAAGTCTAAAATCTTGTCTCTTGCTTCTTTTATCTCTAAAAAACAATGCAAAAAAACTACTACATTTCAATAGACACTGGTGGCACATTCACCGATTGTGTTGCATCTGATAGTGATGGGAAACAATATCGCTATAAAATACTTTCTAACAGTTCACTTCGTGGCGAAATTGTATCACAAATCAATCCGCATACTTTTCAATTAAAAGCTTCTTGGTTTTTGAAAAGAGATATTTTAGAAGGATATACTTTTACTTTATTGAATCATGATTTTGAAGCGAAAGTTGTAAGTTTTGATGTAGCCAATAATACTCTAACATTAGACCATTCTTTACCAGTATCATTGCAAAATAAAGTATTAAGTTTTGCATTGACAGCCTTTGAAGAAGCTCCTGTTCTAGGAGCAAGACTAATTACCCAAACAGGATTAAAAGAACAATTTCCAGCGATTCAAATCCGAATAGGTTCTACCAAAGGAACAAATGCACTCTTAGAAATGAAGGGAGCGAAGACAGCCTTTTTCGTAACAGCAGGATTTAAAGATTTGTTAATAATTGGTAATCAGTCACGTCCAGATATTTTTGCCTTGAATATTGTTCGTCCAGAGCCACTTTATAGCGAAGGAATTGAAATAAAAGAACAAATTGATAAAGATGGCAATGTAATTGAAGCAATAGATATTTCAGCAATTGAAGAAGTAGCCAAAAGATTAAAAGAAGCAGGAATTTCAGCAATAGCCATCTGTTTAAAAAATGCTTATCGTAACAATATTCATGAAAAAATATTGAAAGAAATATTACTAAAATACTTTCAATACGTGAATATTTCTACAGAATTAAGTAGGCAAATCAAGTTTTTGAATCGAGCAGAAACAACTGTGGTGAATGCCTATCTTGCTCCAATTATTCATACTTACATCAATAATATCAGTTCACAAATTCCAGATAAACACTTTAAAGTAATGACAAGTGCAGGAAGTTTAGTGAATGCCCATCATTTTCATCCAAAAGATAGTTTACTTTCTGGTCCAGCAGGAGGCGTAGTGGGTGCAGCATATATTGCCGAAGCTTCAGGTTTTCAGAAAATTGTAACTTTCGATATGGGAGGAACAAGTACCGATGTTGCACGTTATGATGGAAATTTTGATTATCAATTCTCGCAAAAAATTGGAAGCGGACAAATTTTTAGTCCTTCATTAGCGATAGAAACTGTAGCAGCTGGCGGAGGTTCAATCTGTTCATTTGATGGATTTAAACTAAGCGTTGGTCCAGAAAGTGCAGGTTCTATGCCAGGTCCAGCTTGTTATGGTGCAGGTGGAGATTTAACCATTACGGATGTCAATTTATTATTAGGTCGCTTAGATATTCAACAATTTAGTATTCCTGTTTTTCCAGAAAAAGCAGAAGCCAAACTGCAAGAATTATTACAGAGCATTGCACAAAAAACAGGTAAAGAACCTGTAAAAGAAGAAATATTAGAAGGATTCAGAACCATCGCCAATGAAAAAATGGCAGATACAGTTCGCAAAATATCTATTGCAAAAGGTTATTCAATCCATGATTATGCACTTGTAGCTTTTGGTGGTGCAGGCGGTTTACATGCTTGTGGAATTGCTAATTTATTGAATATTAATACGATTCTTTTACCAAAAGATGCGGGATTACTTTCAGCTTTTGGCATTGATAAAGCACAAGTAGAACGCTTTTCAGAACGCTCAGTATTAGCGATTTTTGATAAACAATTAGATGCGAAACTAAAAGAATTGTTCACTCAAGCGGAAGATGAAGTTATCAATACTTTAGCAAACGATGGTGTAGCCAGTGAAAACATTTGTTTCAAAAGCCATACTTTATATCTTCGTTTCAAAGGACAAGATTCAACGATAGAAGTAACATGGCAAAGTTTTGAAGAAATGTTAACCACATTCAAAGAAAAATACAATGCCATTTTTGGACATTGGATAGAAAACAGAGCGATAGAATTAGAAAGTATCAGAGTAAATGCTTTTGAGTTTGCTGAAAAAGAAGTGACTCCTGAAACTGAAATAGCTATAGAATACTTTCCAAAAGCAAATCATTCTCTGAAGGCTTTTTTTAATAAACAATGGCAAAGTATTCCAGTTTATTTCAGAAATCAGTTGGAAAATGGCGCTGTCATCAATGGTTTTGGATTGTTACTAGATCCATTCAGCACAACTGTTATCGAACAAGGTTGGACTTTGAAAATTGATAATCAAGGAACAGCCATTATTCAAAAAGTAGCAGAGGAAATTATTGATAATGAAGTAGAAAATCAAGAAACTCAGTTAGAACTTTTCACCAATCGTTTTATGACGATTGCCGAGAATATGGGTTTATTACTTCAAAGAACAGCACTTTCTGTGAATGTAAAAGAGCGACTAGATTTTTCTTGCGCTTTGCTGGATGCAGAAGGAGAATTAATCGCCAATGCGCCACATATTCCAGTGCATTTGGGGAGTTTGGGCGTTTGTGTAAGAAGTGTTTTGAAGCATATTAATATAGGAAAAGGCGATGTTGTGGTAACGAATCATCCCAAATTTGGAGGTTCGCATTTACCTGATATTACTTTAATTTCTTCGGTATATTCCTTTGATGATGAATTGATTGGTTATGTCGTAAATCGGTGCCATCATTCAGAAGTTGGTGGAGTTCGTCCTGCTTCAATGCCACCCTATTCAAAGAATTTAGCAGAAGAAGGCGTTGTGATTTCACCCATGTATTTGGTGAAAAATGGTGAAATGCGCTGGGAGGATATTAAACATTTACTGCTATCAGCAGAGTATCCAACAAGAGCGATTGATGAGAATTTAGCAGATTTAAATGCTGCTTTGGCGGCAAATCGAAATGGAGAAGAAGCTTTACAAAGCTTGGTTCAAGAACATAGTTTGGCGAAAGTTCATTTTTATATGAAGCGTTTGAAGGCTTATTCTGAAAGTAGAATGAGAGAAAAACTTCAAGAATTTGGACAAGGAATATATCGTGCAGAAGAGTTTTTAGATAATGGTGAGCCTTTGAAAGTACAAGTAACAATCACAGAAAACCATTGTACGATTGATTTTACAGGAAGTACAAAAACAGATTCAGGGAATTTAAATGCCAATATTGCGATTGTCAATTCTGTCGTAATTTATGTGCTGAGATTGTTATTGAACGAAAAAATACCATTGAACGATGGCATTTTAAAAGCGGTGGAATTAATCATTCCAGAAAAGTCAATTTTGAATCCAGATTATCCTAAAAATCCAGCAGATTGTCCCGCCGTTGTAGGTGGAAATGTTGAATTAAGTCAAAGATTAACAGATACTTTACTGAAAGCTTTTGGTATTGTGGCTTCATCGCAAGGAACGATGAATAACTTTTTGTTTGGGAATAAAAACTTTGGTTATTACGAAACAATTTGCGGAGGAAGTGGAGCAGGAGATGGTTTTGATGGTACCTCTGGTGTACATACGCACATGACCAACACTAGAATTACCGATGCAGAAATCATGGAGTTGCGTTATCCAGTTTATTTAAATCGTTTTGAAATCCGTAATGATTCTGCTGGTACAGGGAAATTTAAAGGAGGAGAAGGAATTGTGCGTGAAGTAACTTTTTTAGAAGAAGTAGAAGTTTCATTACTTCGTCAGCATATTAGCACACAACCTTATGGTTTAAAAGGCGGAAGAGCTGGAAAATCTGGAAAGCATTTATTAGCTAGACCAGACGAAACATTTACGACAGATAATGAAATCTCCGCTCAAAAAGGAGATAAATTAACAATTTGGACGCCGGGTGGCGGAGGTTTTGGGAATGAATAAGTCAAAGAAAGAGTATTTCCTTACGATTACTGAAAGAAATAGTTGGGAAATACTCTTTAAAAGCAAAATCTATTCACTAATTACCAATTACTAATCACTCTTTCACAAAGATTTTCGCTTAATAAAGTAACTTTTATTAACAAATCTTCCTTTTTGCCGAGAAAGAATCATTTGAGCCGCTCTTTTGCCCATCAATGAAAAATCATTTGAAATTACAGAAACACCCTCTGCCAAGATTTCTTTAATTGGCGTATCATCGTAAGACATTAAACCAATGTCTGTACCTAATTTCCAACCTTTTTTATTCGACCAGTTGATAAATCTTACCAAATCATTTTCACGGAAAACTAAGTAAGCATGGTCTTTTTGAAGATGTTCTTCTTCTTCTAAATCTGAAATAATTTCGTAAGCAATATCATTTTCAAGACAGAAACGTTCAAAACCTTGAATGATGCCCACAGGAGTATATTGAAAGCTTTTACTACTTAAAACCAATGAGAAAGTCTGATACTTTTTAATTAAATCTTTGGCTTCAATTAGTCCAGTATAAGTATTTTTTTGAAAATCTTGACATAAAATAGCGTAATCAGTACCAAAAGTAGGTACGTCAATATCCAAAATTAAGAGCTTTTCTTTGGGTATTTTTTGAAGCACGTTTGTCACATCCTGATTAAAATGTGGCATCACGATATAAAAATTATAAGAACCAAGATGGTTATTAATTGTGTTTTCAAATACTTTTAGATTATGGTGATGAAAGAAGATGTTCAGTGTAACGTTTTCACCCAACTCAGCGACTAAACTGTCATACAAAATTTCTTTGTAAGGAGTTAAAGCATCAAAAAGCACAAAAATATTGAGCTGACTTCTGGTATCAGTATTAGAAACGTAAAACCCTTTGCCATGATGAGAAGTAATAATTCCTTTTTCACGGAGTTCATCATAAGCTTTTGCTACCGTCATTCTTGCCATTCCAAAGTTGTGTGAAACCTCATTAATGGAAGGTAATTGTTGTCCTCTTACTAACTCTCCTTCTTCAATAGCGTTGAGGATATATTCGATTAATTGTTGGAATTTAGGCTTACTTGAGCTGGCATCAATTTGAATGCTGTTTTTCATTGAATGTATTTCTATTTGAGGTAATTATAGCAAATTAACAATATTTTTAATGCTGTGTTAATAAAGTATTGTCTTTTTCCAATTTTGAGTCAAATTATAAGTAAAAAATTTTGAATCGCTGAATTTTTTTTTAAATTTGTAGTGAAATTTACTAGCATAGTATAGCATTGTTTTAGTTTGTGTGCATCCTTAAAACGTGCTTCAATATATAATGTTTCATCTCTTTTTTGAGATGCTACCTTTACAAGTTTTGTTTATAAAAATGGTTAATGGTGTACAGTGTCTGTCGGAGACATAAATTTGTCTCCGCAGGCAATTGTCTTCTAAACAAACTTGATGATTTTGCCTCCTATCTCTGAATATTTAATTATAGAACTACTTGTTTTCAAGTAGTTTTTTCTTTTTTGAAGGATTTTATATTGATTTTTAATTAAAAAATTAAACTTTATTGTGAATTTTTCATTCATTGTGAAATAATTCATATTCAATTGATGTTAATTCGAAGTGAAAGACATAAATTGTCATCATTATCAGTAATGCACTTTCTTGTCAACAAAGAATTCCGGCAATATGAAATTTTTGAAAATATTTTTTTTGTTGTTGCTAGTAAGCTTCAAATTCATTGCTTCGCCAATGAATCTTGGAAATGATGCGCAGAACCAACACATCAAAAGATATTTTTTTAAAACTTCAACTGATACCTCTCGAACTCAATTCTGTGATACAGAAATCAACGAAAGTGAAGAAAGTTCTGAAAATGGTAAAGATTTTGATTTAGCAAAAATCAACTTTACAATCAGTCAATTTTTTACTTTCAAAGCTTTAATATTAAAGCAAACTTACCTTTCTTCTTGGATTTTTAATTCTAAAATTCATTCTTGCTTTCAGCTTTTTGTTTTGTTCCTCAATTTCCGTATTTGACAATCGTTTGTGAAAAGTATCACTCTTGATGCTTTCATTGTTTACAACTTCAACGTAAACAGATTGTTTATTTCAGCGTAATTCTTTTGTAAAAGTTGGTTCAAATTATTGGTCTAATTCTGATAATGTGGCTAAAACTTGTATTGAACTTGATTGTATTGTTTGGTTTGTCAATTGATAAAAATCAAATTTTATATTCTAGTTTTTTGTTATGCTTGATTTTTACTTTCCAGTAAAATATAAGTATGCCTGCGCAATCAACTGTATAAGTCTTGATAAATCTTAAAGTATTTGTATGAAAACACACCATTCATCCTTTAATGAACATGAAATACTTCATGAATTGAAGCATTATTTGCCTGCGCAAGCTCCATTAAAAGACTTTGTTCATCATAATACACTTCATGCTTTTCAGCATCTCAAATTTTATAAAGCCATCAGAAAGGCTTCAAAAATATTTGGGTATAAAGTATTTCTGAGTTTAGATGAATACCGAACGCTTTATCACTCCAATAGAGTAAACATCGCTATTCTTGAAAAAGTGATTGTTGAAAGAATGGGAGAGGAGTACCTTTTAGACTGGAAAGAGAAAGTACTTCAAAAAGAGTATGATACGTTGATTTCTCCGAGAGTAGGTAATTTAAGAGCAAACTGGAAATTGATTCACCACATAGATATGGATTTGTTGGTTCATCCAATTTTATTCAGAATTCTTTGTAGTTTCTTAGATCAAGGGATTTCAATTTGGAGTTTTCCTAATATTCATAAAGGTTTTTTGGCTTCAATTAGAGAAATGGAGCGCAATACCTTTACCAGTTTTTTTAAAACAACAAGAGCGAGAAAACTATTGTTGGAAGGACATTGCAAAATTGAAGATTTGTTGAAAATACTTGTAGGTGATGCTTCACTTTACAAGCAATACCTTTATGACCAACAGTTTGCACATCAAGGTTGGTCGGGAATGGTTTCAGTCGTTGAAGATTTACCACAAACATTATTAGACCATAAGAAAATCTCTACGCATGATTTAATTGTTTTTGAATTGCTTTTGGAGATTGATGCACTTGACTTCAAATTTGGTGAAAACTGGGTAACACTTGGAAGTACAATTAAAGACAAAACAAAAGATATTTTTGCAGAAGTGCCTGAAACTGAATTGAATCAAGTACTTACAATTTGGCAAGATGCTTTTGAATGGACTTATTATGACCAAGTATTGGCAGGGATTGAACTTGGAAATGCGACGAAAAGAGAAGTTGAGGAGAAGAGTTTTCAAGCAATGTTTTGTATTGATGACCGTGAATGTTCGATTCGAAGGTACCTTGAAAAGTTTGATACTGGTTGTGAAACCTTTGGTACGCCCGGTTTTTTTGGTGTTGAGTTTTATTATCAACCAGAACATGCTAATTCATATACAAAGCAATGTCCAGCGCCAGTTAATCCTAAATTCTTGATTAAAGAGTTAGGTTCTAAAAAGAAAGAAGGGAAAGATGCACATTTTACTAAACATACACACTCTTTATTAAGTGGCTGGTTGTTTTCACAGACTCTGGGATTTTGGTCTATATTTCGTTTGTTCTTGAATATTTTCAGACCATCAATGAGCGCCGCTTCAGTTTCTTCATTCAAACACATGGATAAAGAATCTAGCTTAACGATAGAACATGATCATCATCACAGCCATCCAAGAAAAGATGAACTCCAGATTGGTTTTACCGTTGATGAAATGGCTCAACGTATGGAAGGACTGCTAAAAAGTATTGGTTTAGTGAAAGATTTTGCTCCTATCGTATATATAATAGGGCACGGGGCGAGCAGTGTAAACAATACTCATTATGCAGGTTATGACTGTGGAGCTTGTTGTGGAAGACCGGGTTCTGTGAATGCGAGAGTAGCAAGTTATATGTTGAATCATGTTGAAGTAAGAAAAATATTGGCTTCAAAAGGAATTGACATTCCTGAAACGACACAATTTGTGGGTGGCTTACATGATACTACTCGTGATGAGGTTTTGTTTTTTGACGAAAATATACTTTCTGAAAAAAATAAAATTGGTCATCAAAAAAATGAACCACTTTTTGTGAAAGCACTTGATTTCAATGCGAAAGAACGTTCAAGAAGATTTGAATCAATTGATACGAAATTGACGGCAGAAGAAATTCATGATAAAATTCGTACAAGGTCGGTTTCACTTTTTGAACCAAGACCAGAACTTAACCACGCTACTAATGCGATTTGTATTGTTGGAAGAAGAGAACTATCGAAAGATTTATTTTTAGATAGACGTGCCTTTATGAATTCCTACAACTACAAAGTTGATTTAGATGGCAAGTATCTTTTTAATATTTTGAAAGCCGCCGCACCAGTTTGTGGGGGAATTAATCTGGAATATTATTTCTCAAGAGTTGATAATCAAAAATTAGGTGCTGGTTCAAAATTACCACATAATGTAATGGGACTTTTTGGAGTTGCCAATGGTATTGATGGTGATTTAAGACCAGGTCTGCCAAGCCAAATGATTGAAGTTCATGACCCCATTCGTATGCTTTTTATTGTTGAACATTTTCCTGATGTGGTGTTGAATACAATTAAAACAGCTCCAGAAACTTATGAATGGTTCAATAATGAATGGGTGCATTTGGCTGTAGTGAATCCTGAAACCAGAGCGATTTTTAGATTTGAGAATGGTCATTTTGTGCCTTATCAGTCTGTTAATAAACAATTAGACGCTGTTTCTGATATTGAACCCTTGCTTGAATCTCACCAAGAAAATTTTCCAGTTTATTTAATTAAATAAGAATACAAGATGACTTCAATACTTCAAATTTTTATTCTTATACCTATAGTAGGCTTTATAATTAGTTTATTAATTCCTCAAAAAAAGGAAAGTGTTTTGTCATGGGCTGCCTTTTCAACAGTAGGAGTACACTTAATTAGCTTTGTTGTTTTTTTAGTTTACTGGCTTTTGCATGGGCATGAAACACTTAATTTAAAGGAAATTGTACTTTTTAAATCCAAAGATTATGAGTTTCTGATTGATTTTTGTTTTGATAAAATTACAGTTGTTTATCTGTTAGTTGGAGCATTTTTAACGTTTTTAGTAACGATTTACAGCCGTTATTATCTACATAGAGAAAAAGGCTATAAGCGTTTTTTTAATACGATTTTGTTTTTCTATGTAGGTTATAATGTGGCAATTCTAGCTGGAAACTTTGAAACACTTTTTATAGGTTGGGAAATTCTAGGAATTTCATCCTTCTTATTAATTGCCTTTTATCGTGATAGATATTTACCTGTGAAAAATGCCATTAAAGTATTTTCAGTATATCGAATTGGTGATATTGGCTTAATTCTTGCCATGTGGGCGAGCCACCATTTATGGCATGAAAATATTACTTTTTTGAAGTTGAGTAACTATGAATTGGTACATGAACATTTGCAAAGTCATAGTTTTACTGGCGTATTTATTTCGATTATGATTTTGGTTGCTGCAGCTGTTAAGTCTGCCCAATTACCATTTTCATCTTGGTTGCCAAGAGCAATGGAAGGCCCTACGCCTTCAAGTGCTATTTTTTATGGTTCGCTTTCGGTGCATTTGGGTGTTTTTCTTTTAGTAAGAACTTTTCCTTTTTGGGAACATCAAATTTCGGTAAGATTTCTCATTGCTTTACTTGGGCTTTCAACAAGTATCATTGCTTCTTTGATTGCAAGGGTACAATCGTCTGTAAAAAGTCAGATTGCTTATGCTTCGGTAGCACAAATTGGTTTGATTTTCATTGAAGTAGCGGCTGGTTTTGAAAACTTAGCATTATTTCACTTTGCAGGAAATGCTTTCTTGAGAACTTATCAATTACTGGTTTCGCCATCGGTAGTGAGTTATATGATTCGTGAACAGTTTTACAATTTCGTTCCACGTCAGCATACAATTGAAGATTCTTTCCCTAAAAAAGTAGAGTATTCAATTTATGTGATGAGTTTGAAAGAATGGAATTTAGATTTATTCATGGATTATATCGTTTGGAAACCTTTGAAAAATGTAGGTAGAAAATTAGACTTTCTGACGGTAAATAAGCTGTTATTACTTTTTATTCCTACCTATTTTATTGGATTGCTATTACTGTATAATCAGGAAAATCTTGCTGAACAATTGCATGAATATTTACCAGGTTTGTTTTCATTGATTGGATTTATCATGGTGTTAAAATCTTATTCAGAAAGGAAAAGTCCAAGGATGAGTTGGTTATTAATCATCATGAATCATTTCTGGATTGCCTTGGCAATTTCATTCAATGAACACTTCAAAGCAGAAGAAGTGATTTTTTACCTGAGTGGCATCGTAATCATGGGAACTTTGGGATATTTCACATTGAGGAAGCTTACCGCTATTGAAAAAGTACTTGATTTAAATCGTTTTCATGGACACGTTTATGAACATCCAAGATTTGCGATGATGTTTTTAGTTTCATGTTTAGGCTTAACGGGTTTTCCGATTACTTCAACGTTTATCGGCGAAGATTTAATCTTTAGTCACATTCATGAAGACCAAGTTTTCTTAGCATTTTTTATTTCGTCAAGTTTCATTATTGGAGGGATTTCTGTCGTAAGACTTTATGCCAGAATTTTTCTAGGACCACACATTAAAACATATCATGAAGTAGCTTATAAGTCTTCATAAAAAGAAATTATCAGCATTCAGTCTAAAATTTAAGCATTGAATCACGTCCCTAACATCTTTAAAAATATTATTTCGAAATGGAAAATAAAACAAAATTAACTGCTCCACTTGATGGCTTCGCAGGATTAAAAGAAAACTTTTCAACAGATGCTATTTCTGGTTTTATAGTTTTTTTGCTTGCACTTCCTTTGAGCTTGGGAATAGCCAAAGCTTCAGAATTTCCGCCAATTATGGGGTTAATTACCGCTATTATTGGTGGTATTGTGGTCAGTTTTTTGATGGGTTCAAGATTAACAATTAAAGGACCAGCGGCTGGTTTGATTGTAATTGTGGCTGGCGCTGTTAATGAATTTGGTGGAGGCGAAACGGGTTGGCATTTAGCACTTGGAGCAATGGTTGTGGCAGGTATTGTTCAAATATTTTTTGGCGTATTCAAGTTGGGGAAATTAGCCGATTTCTTCCCTTTATCAGCAATTCATGGAATGCTTGCTGCCATTGGTTTGATTATTATTGCAAAACAAATTCCAGTTTTGTTAGATGTAGCACCAGCGCTTACTAAAGGAAAAGGTCCAATTGCTTTGATTGGAGCAATTCCTACATTTATTGCAAATCTTGATCCTAAAGCCAGTTTAATAGGTATAGTTTGTTTAATCATTATGCTAGGCTGGCCTTTTATTAAGAATCCTATTATTAAAAAGATTCCTGCTCCTTTGGTTGTACTGATTGTAGCAATTCCTGCTGAATTGGCAATGGATTTTCAAACTACTGAACCAGCTTATGCGCTAGTTCACATTGGAAATTTGATGGAAAATATCAAAGTAAATGTAGATTTTTCAGGTTTTGCTCAGACGGGAATTTTTATAAAATACGTAGTAATGTTTGCTTTGGTAGGTACTTTAGAGTCATTATTAACGGTAAAAGCAATTGATATGTTAGATCCGTATCGTCGTAAATCGGATACAAATAAAGATTTAATAGCAGTAGGAGTAGGGAATACTTTAGCTGCAATTTTAGGTGGTTTACCAATGATTTCAGAAGTAGCTCGTAGTTCTTCTAATGTTAACAATGGTGCAAAAACTCGTTGGGCAAATTTCTTTCATGGCTTTTTTATCTTGGGTTTTGTTTTGTTGGCTTCACATTTAATTGAATTAATTCCGAACACAGCTTTAGCGGCGATGTTAATTACTGTTGGGATTAAATTAGCTCATCCAAAAGAATTTATTCATACATTCAAAATTGGTAAAGAACAATTATCCATTTTCTTGATTACCATTTTCTTTACTCTATACGAAGATTTATTGGTTGGTATTGCTGCTGGGATTGCCTTGAAAATCATCATTCACTTGGTGAATGGTTTGCCAATTAGTTCTCTTTTCAAAGCGCCAACATTGGTTTCTTTTGAAGGCGATGAATATTTGGTTGAAATTGATAAATCGGCTGTTTTTACAAATTACTTAGGTATCAAAAGTAAATTGGATGCTATTCCTTCTGGTTTTAATGTGACGATAGATTTAACAAATACAAAATTGGTTGACCACTCTGTGATGGAAAATCTTCATCATTTCGAGCATGATTATATAGAAAGAGGTGGCACCGTTAAAATTATAGGTCTTGACAATCACAAGCCTATTTCTGGACATAAATTGGCTGCTAGAAAAGTATAAATTTTAATTCACATAATAGTTATATTTAATACTGAGTGACATTTTGTCGCTCAGTATCTCAAAAAATATTTAATTAATTCTATGAAAAAAATGCTTTTTCTAGTAGTTGGGCTAATGTTATCTTATATCAGCTTTTCTCAAACTTATAAAGAAGGTAAATTATATTTAAATCAAGATGGTTCGCAGTTTTTAAAGATGACATTGTTGAATCAAGTTTGGCTTCGCTACAACGAAAACAATCCGGGTTCAACAACGAATGGTTTTGCAAAATCATCTACAACGGACATTGGTATTCGTCGTTTGAGATTACAATTATTTGGACAAATCACCGACCGTACTTATATCTATTTACAAGTTGGACAAAATAATTTTAATGCACTTTCAGATAGAAAACAAGGTTTTTTCATACATGATGCCGTTGGGGAGTATTCAGTTATTAAAAATAAACTTTCATTAGGTGGAGGTTTGTCGGGTTGGAGTGGTTTAGCACGTTTTGCAGCAGCTTCGGTTGGTGGGCAATTAGGAGTAGATGCACCTCTTTACCAACAAGCAACCAATGATGTAAATGATCAATTTTTACGGAAACTCAGTATTTATGCCAAAGGGAAATTGGGCAGTTTCGATTATAGAATAGCCTTAACTGACCCAATGGCGATTCAGAAATCTGCTGGCTTTAATGCGGCTACAGCTTTAACAAAAAATTCAAACTTTGCCACAACACCACCAAAATTTCAAACGCAGGGATATTTCCAGTACCAGTTTTGGGATAAAGAATCTAACATGAATCCTTACATGGTAGGGACTTATTTAGGAACTAAAAAATTCTTCAATATTGGTGCTGGGTTTATCTATCAACCTGATGCGATGTGGCATTTGGCAGATAATGGGAGAGATACCCTGAAAACATCAATGACCTTATTGGCAGTTGACGCTTTTTATGATGCACCCATTAACAAAGAAAAAGGAACAGCTTTAAGTGCTTATTTAGCTTATTCAGATTATGATTTTGGGAAAAATTATATTCGTCAAAGTGGTCCGCTGAATCCAGCAACAGGAAATTCGAACACCAGTGTGTTAAATGGTGCTGGAAACAATGCCCCATTATATGGAACTGGGCAAACGCTTTATGGACAAATAGGGTATAAAATGGCGAATAATATGTTGGGCAAAGCGGGTACTTTAATGCCCTATGTCAGTGTTCAATATTCAGATTATGAAAAATTAGCTGACCCAATGGTATTTTATGATGCAGGTATTAATTGGCTTTTCTCAGGGCATACTTCTAAGCTGACATTGGCTTATCAGAGTCGTCCAGTTTATACAAGTAATGCTTCTGGAGAATATAACGCAACAGATAGAAAAGGCGGTATTATTATTCAATATCAAGTCTTTTTTAATTAAAGATTACAATATTTTAGTTTGTATGTGGTTTAATGTTAGATTGGGTTATCGATTTCGATAACCCAATTTTGTTTTATTTTTAATCTTTTATGGTTATTAATATAAAACATAGAACTAAAATGTTTTAATTTTGTTCACCCAATTAAACCTCGCTATGAGTACCAGAAGTAAATTACATACAGCCTTTCAGATTTTTTGCTTGGTTTCGACCTTGCATTTTATCGCCTTGAGCGTAGGAGGTATTCATTATTTAAGCTTTTTTTTACCAAAAGAAAAAATTGTAAATATCCAAAACAAGGCTGAAACAGAAAAAAAATCAGATTCAAACGCTACCGATGATATTCCAGAATCTGAAGATATTGATGCTTACAAAGTAGTTTGTATTTTACATAATTATTCAGTTTTTGATAAAGACATTACCTTAAGCGAAAGCATTTATCATTCAGCCCTCACATTATTTTCTTCATATTCTTCCAGAATACTTCGTGGACATTTTGATGTAATTATTCAGCCTCCTCGTGTTTAAATCATTTTAAGCGTTAGTAATGTTGTGTCTATCAAATAATGTTTGATATATTCAATCTTATGCTAAATATTAAGGAATACTCCCTTTTCAAATTTGATTCAAAGCTACTACGTTAAATATATTATGTCGAAAATTAAATATTATCAAAAGTCATTACTAGAAACTGACTGGAAATCAGGAATTTCCGTTTTTTTAGTAGCGTTGCCTCTTTGTTTAGGAATTGCTCTTGCTTCAGGGGCACCACTTTTTGCAGGGTTACTTTCAGGAATTGTAGCTGGAATTGTAGTATCAATTTTATCAGGGTCAGAAATTTCGGTAAGTGGACCTGCGGCTGGCTTAACTGTAATTGTAGCTACTGCTATTAAAGATTTAGGCTCTTATCCAGGTTTTCTTGTAGCGGTTATTTTGGCTGGTTTACTGCAAATTGCTTTAGGTTATTTGAAAGCTGGGAAATTTAGTTCATACTTCCCAGAAAGCGTTATTAAGGGAATGTTGGTTGCTATAGGTTTGGTAATTATTCTTAAACAGATTCCTCATGCTTTAGGAGATGACCAAGACTATGAAGGAGAATTTGAATTTGAACAAGTTGCCGATCACCAAAATACCATTACAGAATTAATACGTTCTTTCATAGATTTTAATTATGGTGCTGTCATTATTTCGTTTTCGTGTTTAGCACTTTTGATTTTTTGGGATTATGCCGCAAAGAAAAACATTAACTTTTTTAAAGTATTCCCTTCTGCTTTAGCGGCGGTGCTTTTAGGCGTTTCAATCAATGAAATATATGCCATTGCGAAACCAGAGTACTTTTTAGGAAATTCGCCAATTCACATGGTGGCAATGCCTATTTTTAATAATTTCCAAGAATTTAAAAACGTACTAATTTTTCCTGATTTCTCATTTTTAAGTAATCCCCATATTTACACAATTGCAATAACATTGGCAATTGTGGCTAGTTTAGAGTCTCTTTTAAGCTTGGAAGCTGGTGATAGTATTGACCCGCAAAAACGTATTTCTTCTTCAGATAAAGAACTTGTTGCGCAAGGAGTAGGAAATACAATTGCAGGTTTATTAGGTGGTCTTCCAGTTACTTCAGTAGTTGTTAGAACTTCAGCAAACGTTTATGCTGGAGCAAAAACAAGAATGTCGTCAATGGTTCATGGAATATTATTATTGGCTTCGGTAGTTTTTATCCCGATGTTGATGAATAGAATTCCTTTATCTGCTTTGGCGGCAATTTTGTTAATGGTAGGTTATAAATTGGCTAATCCAGTTGTATTTAAAAAAGTTTATAAAGAAGGATACGACCAATATATCCCTTTTGCAGCCACTATCGCTATTATTATTTTCAAAGATTTACTTTTTGGTATATTTATTGGAACATTTATAGGGCTTTTATTTGTTGTATTTACCAATTTCCGTTCAGTAATTTCGGTGATTCGTGAAGGGAACAATGTATTAATCAAGTTTAATAAAGATGTTTCCTTTTTGAATAAACCAAGAATTAAAAATATTTTAATGAGTTTGAAGGAAGGCGACGAAGTATTAGTCGATGGAACAAGAGCCAATTTTATCGATCATGATATTTTTACCCTACTTTATACTTTTAAAAGAAGTTCAAAAAGTAAAGGTATTGAAATGATATTCAAGAAAGTAAACCGCAAAATTCAAGGAGATATTAATCATTATCAAGCAGAAACAGAATCGTCACATTAACAATTTATTAAGAGATGAAAGATTATAAACAATTATTATTAGCTAATAAAGCATGGGCAAAGGAGCGTTTAGAATTAGATGAAGATTATTTCAATATCCTTTCTAAAGACCAACAGCCAAAATTTTTATGGATTGGTTGTGCAGATAGTAGAGTACCCGCTGAAGAAATTACTCATGCACAACCTGGCGAAGTATTTGTACATAGAAATGTGGCAAATTTAGTGGTTCATACGGATATTAATCTACTTTCAGTACTTCAATATGCGGTAGAAGTACTCCATGTAAAACATGTTATTGTTTGCGGACATTACGGTTGTGGCGGTGTAAAGGCAGCTATGGGCTCTAGCGATTTAGGACTCATCAATAAATGGCTAAGAAATATTAAAGAAGTTTATGCAAAGCATGATGATGAACTGAAAAGTATTGCTGATGAGGATGCCAGATTTAAGCGTTTGGTAGAATTGAATGTAGAAGAACAAGTAAAGAACCTTGCTAAAACAACAATCATTCAACGTTCTTGGAAAAACTTCCAACTGCCACATATTCACGGTTGGGTTTTTGATATGAAAACAGGGTTGATTAATGAAGTAATGGAAATTGAGGCATGTTCAGCGATTGATCCTATTTTCAAATATGAATTTCATACAGATGAAGTAATTACTAATAGTTCAATTTATTAGGAATTCATAATTAGGGACGATTAATAATTTATTTTTAAGGATTATAAAAAAGCCTGTAATGAGAATACTCAATACAGGCTTTTCTATTTCTATAAATATCATTAACTCAATAATAATCCGTCTTGCATGACTAGCTTTCTGTCAGCCATATTGGCTAAATCTTCATTATGAGTAACGATTACAAATGTTTGATTAAACTGATCTCTTAAATTAAAAAAGAGTTCATGCAATTCTTGTGCATTCTTTGAATCTAAATTCCCAGAAGGTTCATCTGCAAAAATGATTGATGGAGAATTAATCAAAGCACGAGCCACAGCAGTTCTTTGCTGCTCGCCACCCGACATTTGTGAAGGTAAGTTATGAATTCTGTCTTTTAATCCGAGTAATACTAAAAGTTCTTCTGCTCTTTCTTCTATTTTTTTATTTTTACCGCCAATATAAGCAGGCATACAAACATTTTCTAAAGCTGTAAATTCTCCCAAAAGGTTATGAAATTGAAAAATAAAGCCTAATTTTTCATTTCTAAATTTAGCTAAAGAAGTATCCTTTAGATTGGTTATTTCTTGTCCTGCAATAAATACTTGTCCAGTATCAGGTTTATCAAGCGTTCCTGCAATGTGTAAAAGAGTACTTTTCCCGGCACCCGAAGCCCCAACGATAGAGGCTACCTCTCCTTGATGAATCTGTAAATCAATACCTTTCAAAACATTTAAGTTTCCATAGGTCTTTGTAATATTTTTGACTACTAACATTTTTCCTTTTTCAATAAATATTCACTAGAACAAAACAACGATAAAAAATGTGGAATTACTATATTTGCCTTGAATAATTACTTTGTTAGTCGGTCAAAAAAGTTGATAAACTATAAATATTTACCAAATAAAAGCGATTAATTAAATAGTTTGTCAGTAATTTAGCAAACGAATTAATTTCGACATAAAAAACTGTATCAAATGAACATTCACGAGTATCAAGGTAAAGACATTTTGAAAAGTTATGGTGTCCGCATTCAAGAGGGCATCGTAGTCGATACACCAGCATTGGCAGTAGAAGCTGCTAGAGAGTTGTCGGCAAAAACTGGTACACAGTGGCACGTAATTAAAGCCCAAATTCATGCCGGTGGGCGTGGAAAAGGTGGTGGAGTAAAACTTGCTAAAAATTTAGATGAAGTTCGCCAAAAATCAGAACAGATTTTGGGAATGCAATTGATTACTCACCAAACAGGTCCAGAAGGTAAAAAAGTTAATAAGGTCTTGATTGCAGAAGACGTTTATTATCCAGGTCCATCTGAGCCAAAAGAGTATTACATTTCTATTTTGTTAGATAGAGGTCGTGCTTGTAATGTTATCATGGCATCAACAGAAGGTGGTATGGACATTGAAGAAGTAGCAGAACATACTCCTGAAAAAATCATTAAAGAATGGATTGATCCAAGAGTAGGTTTACAAGCATTTCAAGCTCGTAAAATTGCTTTCGCTTTAGGTTTATCAGGCGATGCTTTCAAAGAAATGGTGAAATTCATCAATTCTCTTTATAAGGCTTATGTTGAAACAGATTCTTCGATGTTTGAAATCAACCCTGTGTTGAAAACTTCAGACAACAAAATCTTGGCAGTAGATGCTAAAGTTAACTTAGATGATAACGCATTGTACCGTCATTCAGATTTTATTCCATTACGTGATGTTACTGAAGAAGATCCATTAGAAGTTGAAGCATCTAAAAACGATTTGAACTACGTAAAATTAGATGGTAACGTTGGATGTATGGTGAATGGTGCTGGTTTAGCAATGGCTACGATGGACATCATCAAATTGTCTGGTGGTGAGCCTGCCAACTTCCTAGATGTAGGGGGAGGAGCTAATGCTAAAACGGTTGAAGCTGGTTTCCGTATCATCTTGAAAGATCCAAACGTTAAAGCAATCTTAATTAATATCTTTGGTGGTATTGTTCGTTGCGACCGTGTTGCTACTGGTGTTGTTGAAGCTTACAAAGCTATCGGTGATATTCCTGTACCAATTATCGTTCGTTTACAAGGAACAAATGCTGCTGAAGGAGCTAAAATCATTGATGAATCAGGCTTGAAAGTATTCTCAGCTGTTTTATTGAAAGATGCAGCAACTAAAGTTGAAGAAGTATTAGCAGCAATGTAATCAATACTTAACAATAAAAAAGGCGAAGAATTTAATATTCTTCGCCTTTTTTATTGGAATAGAAAACTTCAAACGATTATATTGTTTAGTTTTTCTTTACGCCTGTTGAAGTAGTTTTTGATGTTTTATAATATTGAGTCGCTTCTGGTAAAAGTCTTTTAATATCTGCAATTCTTTGTTCATCAGATGGGTGAGTTGATAAAAACAATGGTGGTTTCGACGAACCAGCAGATTGTGCAGCCATTCTTCCCCAGAAAGCAACAGCTTCTTCAGGATTGTAGCCAGCCATCGCCATAAAAATCAATCCTAGATGATCTGCTTCCGATTCTTGGTTACGTCCGAAAGCAAGCATACCTAATTGAGCACCCGCAGGAGCCGCAACGCTGAACACAGAATTCCATAAATTTTGGGTAGCACTTGGCTTACTTTGCATCGCTATTCCTAAACCAACTTGTCCGGCCGTCAATAAGCCTTGAGCAATCATTCCTTGGCTCATTCTTTCGCTACCATGTTTTGCAATTGCATGTGATACTTCATGACCCATTACTACAGCTAAACCCGTTTCGTTCTGAGTAATTGGCAAAATACCCGTATAAACAACCATTTTACCACCCGGCATACACCAAGCATTCACTTGACTGTTTTGTACTAATTCTGTTTGCCATTGATAAGCTTTCAAATAATCAGGAGCGTTATTTTGCTCAAAATATGTTTGTGCTGCTTTAGCAATTTTATCACCAACTCTTTTTACCATTGCAGCTTGTTGAGAACTAGCCGCTACAACTTTATTCGTATCTAGAAATTGCTTATAGCTAGTGAACGACATGGCATTCATCTCATCATCAGAAACTAATAATAACTGACTACGACCTGAAATAGGCACTTTTGTACAAGCCCAAATTGACGTTAGGAGAACTGCTCCATAAAAAACGATTTTTTTCATTTTTCTTAAAAGGATTAAGACACATTAAATTTTAATGGTAAAATTAATATTAAATAATCATACCAACACCTTAGTAATAATATAGCAATTTAGAATTTAGATGTAAAAATCTAAAAAAGGTTCTAAATTTCTACATTTTAGGGGTATTTTTGTGAAATAATTCATAAAACTAAGAAATATGAAAATTTTGTGCATCGGTAGAAATTACGCTGAACATATTGCCGAATTAAATAATGAGCGTCCGTCTGAACCAGTCATCTTTATGAAACCTGATACGGCGATACTCAAAGACAATGAGGCGTTTTATCATCCTGATTTTTCAAACGACATTCACCATGAAGTAGAAATCGTATTGAAAATCAACAAGATGGGCAAGAATATTGAAGCTAAATTTGCACATAAATATTACGAAGAAATCGGGATTGGCATTGATTTTACGGCTAGAGATGTTCAATCTAAACTCAAAGAAAAGGGATTGCCTTGGGAAAAAGCCAAAGCTTTTAATGGCTCGGCACCTATTTCTGGCTTCATTGCTAAATCTGATTTTGCTGATTTAAAGAACCTGAATTTCCACTTAGAAATCAATGGAGAGACTCGTCAAACAGGAAATACTTCAATGATGCTTTGGAATTTTGATGAAATTATTGCTGAAATATCAAAATACTTCACGTTAAAAACTGGCGATTTAATTTTTACAGGAACTCCTGCTGGCGTTGGTAAAGTAAAAATTGGTGATAAATTAAGTGCATTTGTTGAAGGCAAAGAAATGCTTTCATTTGACATAAAGTAAATCGTGACGTGGATTTTATGGACATTCTTCTTCCATAAAATCCAGTTACAACAATCTATGAAATTAAAATTCTTTCTTTTTTGTAGTCTTCTTTCATTTCAGAATTTAGCACAAAAAACAAGACTTCTTTATCCGAAAGATTACTTTCTCTTTCCAATTAATCCCAAACAACAAAACTATTTGGCTGGTGGAATGGGTGATTTGCGTGCAGATCATTTCCATGCTGGTATTGATATTAAAACCCAAGGAAGAGAAGGTTTAGCTGTACAAGCCTCGGCTGATGCTTATGTTTCTGAAATTAGAGTACAAACTTCTGGTTATGGAAATGTAGTTTTTTTGACGCATCCAAATGGCTACGTTTCAGTTTATGGACATTTAAGAGAATTTGCAGAGCCTTTGGCTACTTATGTCAAGAAAAAAAGATTAGAAAATCAGACTTTTGAAATTCAATTAAAACCTGCGGTAAATGAGTTTGTTATAAAAAAGGGACAAATTATTGGTTATTCAGGCAATACTGGCGGCTCTGCTGGTCCACATTTGCATTTTGAAATCAGAGATATTAATAATAATATTTTGAATCCTCTGAATTTTGGTTTTACCGAAATCAAAGACAATGTGGCTCCTATTTTCCAACAATTATTTATCAAAACACTTAGTACAGATGCAAGAGTAAATGGAGAATTTGGAAGAAAATCATTTCATCCCATCAAAAAAACCGATGGTACTTATGGCATCAATGCAGAAATTTCAGCAATTGGTGAAATTGGGTTAGAATTGCTAGCGGTTGATAAAATGAACGACACCCATAATTCAAACGGATTAAGTTGTACGGAATTATTCGTTGATGGTAAAGAAGTACATTATTTTCATTTAGAACAATTTCCAAATGCTGTTTCGCATGATATTAATGTGCATACCGATTATGCTTACGAAAAAACAGTAGGACAAAGAATTCAAAAGCTTTTTCAAGATGATGGAAATGATGAATTGCCAGTTTATAAAACCATTTTACAAAAAGGAAAACTGAGTTTTCAAGATGGAAAAACTCATCAAATAACTATCAAAATTTGGGATGCTTACGAAAATGGAAGTACTTTAAACTTTACAATTAAAGGTGAAAAACCTGAAAATTCAGTAACGGCTAGTCCAAGTAAATCACCTTTGTTGATTAACTACAATATTGATGACAATACTTTAGTGATAAAAGCACGCAACTTAAAGACAATCAATTCGATAGCCATTTTAAATTTCGAGAAATCATCGACTGAATTGCCCATAAATTACGTAAAAAACAATGAAGCTGTGTATCTTTGGGACTTAAAAAAGGGTTTACCCAAATCTATACAGATTGATAGTGTAGAAAAGTCTCTAAACTTACAAAAAACTATTCTTCCCAATCAGTCAAGTAGTTTTGTTTCAGATAAACTTTCAATCATTTTTGAAGCGAAAACATTGTATGATACGCTTTATTTAGAAACTAAAGCGGTGCCAAATCAAGTAGAAATTGGACAAACAACTATACCAATCCGAAATCCGATTAGTGTTAGTTTTCAACCAGAAACCAAAGTAAACTTACCGCAAAAAACATCAGTATATTATACTTCCAGAAATCAAAGAAGATTTTTAGGGGGAAAATGGAATACAGATAGAATTGTCTTTAAAGCCGGATTATTGGGTCAGTTTACGCTTTTAACAGATACAATTCCGCCCAAAGCAAGTTTTGTCACGAAAAGCCCGAATCATGTAGCGATTAGAATTTCAGATAATCTTTCGGGAATCAAAAGCTTTAAAACATATCTTAATAATACTTATATTTTAGCTGATTATGATGCAAAAAGAGCTTTATTATGGACAGTTAAATCAGATTCTACTCAAAGTTTTGTAGGTAAACTTCGTTTAGATTTGGAAGATAATCAAGGTAATAAAAGTTCTTATGAAACCGACGTTGATAATCAAACAAAGACTGTAGCTATCAAAAAAGAAAAGACTAAAAAAGCTAAAACTAAAGCGAAGAAAGAAGTAAAATCAAAAAAGAAGAGTAAAAAGAAAAAGAAAAATAAAAAATAGTAAAGAGTATAGTCAAATCTTTCAAAATTGTCTTTATAAAAATATACATAAATGAAATTAGCAATAGGAGAAAAAGCGCCGGATTTTGAACAAAAAGACCAAGATGGAAATTTGGTTAAACTTTCAGACTTTAAAGGTAAAAAAGTGATTTTATACTTTTATCCAAAAGACGATACTCCTGGTTGTACCGCTCAAGCTTGTAATCTGAATGAAAATTTACCTGCTTTACAAGCCAAAGGTTTTGAAATTATTGGTGTAAGTGTTGATGGACCAAAAGCACATCAGAAATTCATCAAAAAATATGATTTGAAATTTACTTTACTCTCAGATGAAAACCATCAGCTAGTAGAAGCTTATGGCGTTTGGGTTGAAAAATCTATGTATGGCAGAACCTACATGGGTACAGCCAGAACAACTTTTATCATTGATGAAAATGGAATAATTACAGATATTATTGAAAAAGTAAAAACGAAAGAGCATACCTCTCAAATACTTTAGAATAGTTAACTATCAAAATAACAAAATCTTACAAAAATTAATCAAGAACAAATGGAAATTACTGAATTACAAAAAGTTGCTTCGCAAGTACGTCGTGACATCGTACGCCAAGTACACGCTTGTCAGTCTGGCCACCCAGGCGGTTCATTAGGCTGTACTGATTTATTGGTAGGTCTTTACTTCGACCAAATGACTTTAAAATCAGATGAAGCTGGAAATAAAGTTTTCGATATGAATGGTATTGGTGAAGACCTTTTCTTTTTATCAAATGGACATATTTCTCCAGTTTTCTATTCAGTATTAGCTCGTGCTGGCTACTTTCCAGCGGCTGAATTAGCAACTTTCCGTAAATTAAATTCACGTCTTCAAGGTCATCCAACTACTCACGAACACCTTGAAGGAATTCGTATTGCTTCTGGTTCATTAGGACAAGGAATGTCGGTAGCCATTGGTGCCGCTCAAGCGAAAAAATTGAACAAAGACAATTCATTAGTATTCGTACTAATGGGTGACGGCGAGCAAAACGAAGGACAAGTTTGGGAAGCAGCTATGTATGCTCCTCACCATAAAGTAGATAATTTAGTAGCTGTAATTGATTACAATGGTCAACAAATTGATGGACCAACAGATAAAGTAATGAACAACCGTGATTTAGGAGCTAAATATGCTGCTTTCGGTTGGAATGTAATGAAAATGAATGGTAACGATATGGCTGATGTAGTGAAAGTATTAGCTGAAGCTCGTGCTTTCTCTGGAAACGGACAACCAACCATGATTTTGATGACCACCGAAATGGGTGCTGGTGTTGATTTCATGATGGGTTCACACAAATGGCATGGGGTTGCTCCAAACGATGAGCAATTAGCAGCAGCATTAGCACAGTTACCTGAAACTTTGGGAGATTATTAATCATTTAGTGAATGAGTGATTTATAGAGTTAGTGAATAAAAAAGCAATTGAGATTAAATTCTTATGACATTGAAAATCAAAAAATTACATATCAAAAATTTTAAATCTATTGCAGATTTAGAAATCATTGAACCAAATCCATTCACGGTCTTTGTTGGGCCAAATGGGTCTGGGAAAAGTAATATTTTTGAGGCTTTGGAGTTTTGGAATCTAGGCTATAAAGGTTATTTCATTGATTTGAATAGCCTCTTTGGAGGAAAGAAAAACATGTTGCACTTTAACAATTTTGAACAAAGTGCTAATGTGTCTGTTGAATTTGCTAACGATAATATCATTGATAGTTATGCAATTGTCTTTCCAACTGACATCGGTAATCAGGTATTACAAAATCAATTTGCTTCAAATTTTGAAGCATTTAAGAAAAGTCCTGACTATCCTCAATTTATCTCTAATTTCTCTAGATTATTCATCAATAGTTCTAAAGGAAACAAATTAAACTTTCAAGATGATAAGCAATTAACTTTTGTTACTGATAATCTGGAAAAAGTTCTAAAAAGAATTTTGAAAGACGAAAGTAAAAAAGAAGAAATTCTTGATTGGTTACGATTATTTATTCCTGAGTTTGATGATGTATTTATCGAATCTTCTGAATTGAGTAGAACTGATACACTAATTGTAAAGGAAAAATATTCAGCTAAGTATTTTACCAAAGATTTAATCTCAGACGGTACATATAATATTCTAGCTCTTTTAACAGCGGTATTTCAATCTGATGAACCTCAGTTTTTATGTATTGAAGAACCTGAAAATGGTTTAAATCCGAGAGTTATAAAAGAATTGGTGGGCTTTTTCAGAAATGCTTGTGAAGAAAAAGGGCATTATATATGGCTCAATACTCATTCTCAAACATTAGTATCTGAATTAACTCCTGATGAAATTATAACTGTTGATAAAGTCAAGGGGGAAACAAAAATCAAACAGTTCAAAGGTGAAGATTTTCATGGATTAAGTATGGATGAAGCATGGTTAACTAATACCCTTGGAGGTGGGTTGCCGTGGTAAAGATTGGATTTATTGTGGAAGGCGAAACCGAAGCTCTTATTCTATATTCTGACAAATTCAGAGCGATTCTTGATGAATTAAACTTAGTTTCTGTAGGGATTATTAATGCGGGCGGTAATAAAAATCTACTACCTCATAATATTCTTATCCATCAAAATAACTTAATCAAAAAGGGAGCTGAAACAATTCTGATTCTGACAGATTTGGATGATGACCAATGTATTACCAAAACAAAAGAACGAATTACAGAAAGAGAAAATCAGATTATTATTGTTGCGATTAAACAAATTGAAGCTTGGTTTTTAGCTGACAGTATTTTACTCTCTAATTTGTTTAATGAATCTTTTACTTTTGATTATCCTGAAAAAGAAAATGTTCCTTTTGATACGTTAAGAGCGTTGTTAATTCAATTTAGAGGTAGAGGACTTCCTAAAAAAGTCCCAATGGCTTTGAAAATGATTAATTCAGGCTTTTCAATTCAAAATGCAGCAAATCATCCTAATTGCCCAAGTGCTAATTATTTTTTAACTAAATTAACGCAATGCGCCTCGACAAATCCAGTCGAGTAAAAATAGAAAAATGAAAAAATATACTTTCACAGAAAAAAAAGATACTCGTTCTGGCTTTGGTGCTGGGATGCAGGTGTTGGGACAAACCAACCCAAATGTTGTAGCCCTTTGTGCTGACTTAATTGGTTCATTGAAATTGGATGCTTTTATCAAAGAAAATCCAGAGCGTTTTTTCCAAACGGGTATTGCTGAGGCAAACATGATTTGTATCGCTGCGGGTTTAACAATTGGTGGAAAAATCCCATTTGCTACTACTTTTGCTAACTTCGGTACTGGTCGTGTGTATGACCAAATCCGTCAATCGGTAGCTTATTCTAACAAAAATGTTAAAATTGCTTGTTCACACGCAGGTTTGACATTGGGCGAAGATGGTGCTACACACCAAATTCTGGAAGATTTAGGAATGATGAAAATGCTTCCGGGCATGACGGTCATCAACCCTTGTGACTATAACCAAACAAAAGCGGCAACTATCGCTGTGGCTGAACACGAAGGACCAGTTTATTTACGTTTTGGTCGTCCGGTTGTACCAATTTTCACCGCTCCAGACCAAGAATTTATCATCGGTAAAGCTTGGACAGTGAACGAAGGAAAAGACGTAAGTATTTTTGCAACAGGACATTTGGTTTGGGAAGCAATTTTAGCAGGCGAAATTTTAGCAGAGAAAGGAATCGATGCTGAAATTATCAATATTCACACGATTAAACCTTTGGACGAAGAAGCTGTCTTAGCTTCAGTTCGCAAGACAGGTTGTGCAGTTTCTGCTGAAGAACACCAAATTGCAGGTGGTTTAGGCGATTCGATAGCACAAGTATTAATCAAAAAACATCTTGCTCCATTAGAATTTGTAGGAGTAGAAGATTCATTTGGTGAATCAGGAACTCCAGCACAATTGATGGAGAAATATGGTTTGAATGCAGCTTCAATCGTAGAAAAAGCATTAAAAGCTATCGCTCGTAAACAAGCGTAGGTTTTAGAAATACATAGAATCTTAGGCAAAAGGCGAACAGAATAAGTAATTAGTGGAATTAAATCCTCTAATTTTTATTCTTTTCATCTTTTGCCTTTTTTATTTTAAGACTTGTGCCTATTTTGCATTTAGCATTCTAAGCCAAATGCCTAAAAATGACAGATAAAGAATTATTAGAAAAATTTGCTAACCCCGAAAGCCGTAATTATGCTTTCAATCTACTGGTACGCCAATATCAGCAGAAAGTATATTGGCATATCCGAAAAATGGTGATTGACCATGAAGATGCCAACGACCTTACTCAAGATACTTTTATTAAAGTCTGGAAAGGACTAGAAAATTTCAAAGGCGATTCTCAATTATTTACTTGGCTTTACAGAATTGCTACTAACGAATGTCTGAATCATTTAGCCAAGAAAAAAAGACGTTTTTTCTTACCGATTAATGATATTACAGAAGAACTTTCAAATAAACTTGAGGACACGAATATGGTTTCTGGAGATGAAATCCAACTAAAATTACAAAAGGCACTCCTGACGCTACCAGATAAGCAACGCTTGGTTTTCAATATGAAATACTATGATGAATTGAAATATGAAGACATTGCTGAAATTACAGGAACTTCTGTAGGCGCATTAAAAGCCTCGTATCATTTAGCTGTAAAAAAAGTAGAAGAGTTTCTAAAAAATACGACATCCTAAAAAACGATAAAAATATCAAAATATATATTTTTATATTAAACCATCATAAGCCAAGACAGTCAAAGCATTGAAAATTATATCAAAATGGAAAACAATAAATTCGATTTAGAAAAGCTAACCAGAGAGAACATTTTCAAAGTACCTGAAAATTATTTTGAAGAACTCCCGATGCTCATACAGTCAAAAACATCGGCTAAAACTAAAGTAATTCCATTGGTTTCATGGTCAATGAAAAGAACTTGGGCAAGTATAGCAGCTTGTGCAGCTATTGCCATTTTGGGATATTTTACTTGGATGCCCAAACAAGACGCTTTGGGTAATGAAGCTCTTTCGGAAGTACAAAACCAAGAAATCATCAATTACTTACTTCAAGAAAACATTAATCAAATTGACCTTGCAGAGCAATTTGAAAATGTTCAAAGTACAAAGGTTGACTTAGAAGAATCCGTAAGTGATTCTGAATTGCTAGATAATTTAAAAATTAACCAACAGGATATTTTACAGAGTATTGATATAGAGAATTTAGAAGAGAGTATTTAAATCAAAAAGTGAAATTCTTTTACCAAAGTATTAACTAAATAGAAATATCGTTTTTATAACGACTTAATTAAACGAATATGAAAAAGTCAGCCATTATTATTAGCTTTATTTGCTTTGTTTTCTCATTGAATGTAAAAGCTCAAGATGAACACCACAAAGGCAAAGAAAAAATAAAAGCAGCTAAAGTAGGTTTAATCACCAATCGCTTGAATTTAACTGAAGAACAGGCAAAAGGTTTCTGGCCAGTATATAACGAGTTTGATAGCAAACGCTGGGAAATCAGAAAAAGTATCAGACAAATTACCGCAGAAAGTAGAAATACCACTAGCTCTGAGGATAAAATATTATCTGATTTAAAAGAAATTTTAAACCTGAAACAAAAAGATGTTGACTTAGAAAAAGAGTACATGTCAAAATTTCTGAAAGTTATCAATGTTCGTCAGGTTTCAGAATTATATAAAACTGAACAGCTTTTCAATGCTATGCTTTTTAATAGATTAAACAAAAAGGACGGCAAAGATGAAAAGATGAAAATGGAAAGACCATAATTGAAAATCCCTCAAACTGTAACAGCTTGAGGGATTTTTCTTGAAAACAAATTAATAAATCTTATTGAATTTCGGTTCCGAATCTTTTATAGTCAACCAATTGCTCTTCTGTAATCACATCATCAGTAATCATTACATCAATATCATTATAAGGACATACTACAAAACTATCAGCAGTATTCAGTTTTTCAGCAGTAATCAAAGCGATTACTTTTGCTGAAACTTCTACCATTTTTTTCTTCACAACGCATTCACCCCAATCTGGAATGGTCACCCCAATTTCAGGATGAATTCCGCAGACACCAATCAATAACACATCGGCTCTAATCTTTGTCAACAATTCAATTACTTCTGTTCCATAAGTATTTTGTGCATCCTTAAATACTCTTCCTCCCAACATGAACAATTCAATATTAGGATGTTCACACAAGATTTGAGCAATGGCAATACTTGTGGTAAACACTGTAGCTTTTAAATTGGGCGACATCATTTTGGCTACTTCCATGTTTGTAGAGCCATTATCAAGAATGATAACTTGTCCATCTTCAAAAAAGCTTTGAGCTTTTTTTGCTAGGATTAATTTTTCTTCATGAGCAATATGAATCCTTTCTTTAAGCTTATAAGGACTAGCAGCTTTGGGAACTGCTCCGCCATGTACTTTTTTTAGCAAACCATCTTCGGCTAATTCATTCAAATCCCGACGAATGGTGTCATCAGAAACATTCAGTATTTCTGCTAATTGAACAGAGGAAACTCTTTGGTTGGTTTCCAACATTTTCAAGATGATTTGTAATCTTTCTTCCCTGAGCATATTTGCGGTTTAATTCGGTTTATTTCGGAATATTACACAAATTTAATAAATTATATTTTGATATGTGCGGTTTATTGCGGTAAATTTGTCAAAACATTAAAAAAACCGCAAGATGAGTATTGAACATATTGCTATTTGGACTATTGATTTAGAAAAAATGAAGTCCTTTTATTGTCGCTTCTTTGGAGCAACAGCTAACCAAAAATATGTCAATCCGAAAACAAATTTTGAATCTTATTTTCTAAGCTTTGCAAAAGGTGCACGTTTAGAAATTATGTATTCGCCAACGGTTGTAGATATTCCCAAAGATATATTACTTAAAACAAAAGGACTAATACACTTTGCAATATCAGTTGGAAGTATTGAAAAAGTAAACCAATTAACAGAAACGTTAGCCAAAGAAGGCTTTACAGTTATTGGGAAACCAAGAACAACTGGTGATGGCTATTATGAAAGTGTAGTATTAGACCCAGAAAATAACAGCATTGAAATTACAGTATAAACTAAAACAGTATTATTATTTATGAGAATCTTAATCGATATGGATGATGTCTTGGCAGACACAAGTTTGAAAATATTAAATGAAACCAATAAAAGACTTGGTACCAATTTCACTCGTGAGCAACTAAATACTAGTCCAGAAATTTACAAAGAATATTATGAAAAGTATTCAACCGTCAGAGGAATGCTTTGGGAAAAAGGTTTTTTTGCTGATATTCCTTTAATTCAAGATGCACAAGAAGTAGTTCAAAAACTTCATGCAAAGCATGAAATTTTTATTGTTTCAGCAGCGACCGAATTTCCTTTGTCAATGGATGAAAAATTAGAATGGCTTGATAAATACTTTCCTTACATTGGCTGGTCGCACACTGTTTTTTGTGGACATAAATGGATGATTAAAGCAGATTATATCATTGATGACCACGAAAAAAACCTTATCAACTTTGAAGGAAAAGGTTTATTATTCAATGCAACTCATAATCAACACGTTAAAGAATTTACAAGAGTACATTCTTGGAAAGAGATTGAAGCTATATTATTATAAGAAAGCTAATCTGTTTTTTGCTCAGTAAGTTCATTAAAAATTCGATTTCAACAATCGTAAACTATTTTGGAAACTACTATTATTCAAACAAATATTGGTAAAAATGCACGCATTGCTACCAATGCTTTATTCTTTTTGTGTGGAATTAGCTTTGCCTCATGGGCATCAAGAATTCCAGATATGAAAGAATTACTTCAATTAAGTGACGCTGCCTTGGGAACTGTTTTATTTGCCATGCCAATTGGCAGCTTAACGGCTCTTCCTATTGCTGGAGTAATTATTCACAAATTTGGCAGTAAAAGAATAACTTTTCTTGCCGTTTTAGTGTATTTCATTGCCTTGCCTTTATTAGGGCTCTCGGCTAGTCCAGTTACTTTAGCCATTTCCTTATTCATTTTTGGCTTCGGAAGTGATTTACTGAATATAGCGATGAACGTCCAAGCTGTTGGTGTAGAAAAAATCCAAAAGCGTTCTATCATGTCTTCCTTTCACGCAGTATTTAGTATTGGGTTTATGCTTGGAGCAGCATTGGGTGGTCTTATTGCCAAACAAGGCATTTCTACTTTTCATCATTTAGTTGCGATTGGTAGTCTCGATTTACTGATTGGTATTGTTTCTTTTTCATACTTATTGCAACATGACCATAAGTCGGATGAGAACCAGCCTCTTTTTGCGATTCCAGATAAATCCTTGATAATTCTTGGCGTTATTTGTTTCTGTGGAATGCTTTGCGAAGGTGCAATGGCAGATTGGAGCGTACTTTATTACAAGCAAGTCATGAATAATCCTAATGGTTTTGCCACAGCAGGATTCACAGCATTTTCTGTTTTGATGGTAGTAGGTAGAATTTTTGGCGATAGAATTTTACAGCATTTTGGATTAAGAAAAACACTTTTAATCAATTGTTTACTGGTTTTTGTAGGAATGAGCATTGCCATTTTAATCAGTTTACCTGTAGCAGTTGTGATAGGTTTTGGAATTACAGGCTTGGGACTTTCAACCATCGTCCCACTTATTTATAGCGAAGCAGGACATTCAAAAACAATGGCGGCTGGTGTAGCTTTAGCAGCTATTTCAACCTTGGGAATAGCAGGCTTTTTGATTGGTCCAGTAATGATAGGCTATCTTTCTGAATTCTTTTCATTAAAAATAGCCCTCTCTTCCCTGATTTTATTAGGTTTATTAGGAAGTTTTTTAACAACAAAAATTTCAAATCAATAGATGGAAGGTTTAAAAAGAGTAGCAGTAATATGTGTACTTAGAAATGGTTCAAATTTCTTGTTACTCAAACGTTTTAATGAACCTAATAAAGATACTTATGTTCCAGTAGGTGGAAAAGTAGATGCTTTCGAGAATCCTTATGACGCAGCTATTCGTGAAGTTTGGGAAGAAGCAGGAATAAAAGTACCCACTATGCGATTTTGTGGTACCTTGGTTGAAACGTCACCAGTAAAATATAATTGGATGAGTTTTATTTACGAAGCTGAAATTGAAGTATTTGAGCCACCAATTTGTAACGAAGGCATTTTAGAATGGCATAATTTCGAGCATATCGAAAATTTTCCAACACCCAAAACAGACTTCTTTATATACGATTATATTTTACAGAAAAAGCATTTTGCCTTTAATGCCATTTATGACAAAGAGGTAAAATTACTTTTTATGAATGAAGAAATGGAAAACAAAGTAGTTTTTGAACAATGAAAATTAAAATCTGCTGTATTTCTTCCCAAGAAGAAGCCCAAATAGCCATATCTTCAGGCGCTGATGTATTAGGATTAGTAGCCAAAATGCCAAGTGGCCCCGGTACAATTGATGATTTTTTAATTCAAGATATAGTAACTATTATTCCTAAACACATTGATAGTTTTTTACTTACACCTAAAACAAATCCTCATGATATTATTGAACATCAGCGTTTTACAGGAACAAATTGTATTCAATTAGTAGATGCAGTTGCGATTGAGGATTATCCTATTCTAAGAGCGCATTTACCCAATGTTAAACTGATTCAAGTAATACATGTGACGGGTGAAGAGTCAATCCCTGAAGCAAAAAAATACGAAAATTTTGCCGATATGATTTTATTAGATTCTGGAAACCCGAATTTAGCCATTAAAGAATTAGGGGGAACAGGTAGAAAACACGATTGGGAAATTAGTAGAAAAATCGTTGAAAGTGTTTCTATTCCAGTTTTCTTGGCAGGTGGACTCAATCCAGACAATATTCATGAAGCAATTGAAGCCGTAAATCCTTATGGATTAGACATTTGTAGTGGTGTAAGGAGTAATGGAAAATTAGATTTTGAAAAATTATCTTATTTAATCAAAGCTATTCAAAATAGAAAATGAGCGATAGCTAATAAAAAAGCGGTCGAAATTAGTTTTTCGACCGCTTTTTGTATTTGGTTCAATCCGTAAATTATTCCGAAACTACTTCATGATGAAACTCCTTAACTAAGCCTTTTAAATAGTTTATCAATTCGTCTAATTCCAAACTTGCACCATTACTTGCATAAGCTTCATAATTTGCCATACCCAAAGCAAGTGTCTGTTCAGGAAGTAAATCAAGCATCAAACCAAAACAGACTCCAGCATTAAAATTATCTCTTTCGCCAGTAGATATTCTTTTATGAATAGTACGATTCCCTTTTACTTCATAAATATGATTTTTTTGAACAAGAAAAGCATCTTGATTAGTATGTACAAAAATCTGTTTGATATGATATTTTGATAATAAGTTTTGTGTCACCAAGGTCAAATCTGGCTCTTCGTGGTCGTTTGTCAGTTCAAAAATATATCTTGCTTCATCTTCATTCATGCTTAAACTTACTCTTCCATATTGAGCATATTTACTGATAAGTTCAAGCACTTCAATGATTTCCTCTTTAGTTCTTTTGCTAATTTTGGCGAGGTCGAAAAAGAAGTTTTTATGACGCATTCCAAAAACATCATCGTCGGGCTGTTGGAATTTATTTCTTGAAAAGTATTTAGTGGAAGCATTTGCTTCAATGGGTGCAAGGTTTACAACAATATTTTCCAGAATACCTTTCCAAATATCAGTGCCATGTTTGATGTTCGCCCAATTGACAAAGGCTAATAAAGAACTTTCATAAACCCAACGACTAAGATTATCTAAACCTGTCAGTGCTGCTACATACGACCATGTGAGTTGTTCAAAAGTACTCTCTTCGGTAAAGATTAATTTACCATCATTGAATTCAAGGATGTTTATTTTAGCGGGAGAGGCGATAGAAATCAATTCACAATTGCGGTGAATTTCTTCAAAAACACTATTGACGACTGGATAGCCCATTGTGGCAATACAGACGTTTTTGATAGATAAAGCACCTAAAGAATTGGCAAGAATAGGAGCATTGCCACTCATTCTTACTTCTAAAGGACGAAGTTGTACTTTAGTGTTTTTGCCAGAAAGCGTACTTAGTTGTGTGGCTACTTCACTAATTGTTTCAAAATAAACTGTTTGATTTTGTTCTTTCGTCTTGATGATTTTTTGAACAGTATCAATATAAGCATCAAAGCCAACAATAGCTTTTAAAGACTTTCCAGCGGATTGATGTTTCTCTAGGGCTTTGATTAAGTTTGGTAATGCTTTTTTCAAGGTTAATATAGTTGTGCTTTTATAAAGTTTTGAAAGAATCTAACAATACTACTCAAGTAAATTTATATAATTTTAAGAAATAATTGTTTAATAAAAGTATTTTTATTCTGAGAAAACTATTGCCAAGTACCAAACTTTCCTTGTTGATAGTCTGTATAAGCCTGATAAATTTCTTCTTGTGTATTCATCACAAAAGGTCCTTGTGCTACCATTGGCTCATTAAATGGTACAGCATGACCAAAAATTATTAAAGAATCACTTTCAGTTTTGATGTTGATACTTTCATCATCATTTTGGAATTCTACTAATTGTCTGGCTTCAACAGTTTTTCCGTTTACTGTCATTGAACCTCTGATGACGTAAAAGAAAATGTTGCTTTCTTTGGCTACATCAACGTTCAATTCGGCATTGGCTTTAAATGCAATTGTACTTAAAAAGACGTCTGTTTTTGATTTAAATGCACCTACTGTTTCTCCCCATTTTCCTGAAATTAAATTGACTTGGATTGAATCATTTGCTAGACTAATCGTCGGAATTTCATCTTTTTGTAAACCTAAATAAAAAGGTTTCGTCATTTTCAATCTGGCAGGCAAGTTTAGCCAAAGTTGAAGTATTTCTAAATCACCTCCTTCTTTTTTGAATTGTTCAGAAGAAACTTCTGCATGAATTAATCCGCTACCTGCTGTCATCCATTGCACGCCACCACCGTAAATAATACTCTCATGTCCGCTAGAATCCTTGTGCATAATATCGCCTTCAATGATAAAAGTAACCGTTTCCATTCCTCTATGCGGATGCGGTCCGAAAGGTAAGCCTCTATTATTGGCAGGATAATGTTGGAAACCATGATGATTTAAGAAAATGAAAGGATCTACTTGTGATAAAGTACGAGTAGGCAAAGGAGAATAAGTAATTAAATCGGCAATAGGTCTGTATTCTGCTTGGTGAATTTTTTTAATTGTTCTCATTAGAAGATGTTTTGTTGATAATGTTGAATGCACTGATTTAACGATTCTCAATTAGCTTTGGTTTTACAACTAAAACTATTTTATACGAAAGTTCTTGTACCAGAGTGATTTTCTCTGAATTCTTTCGGCGTGCAACCATGTTTTTTCTTGAAAATTCTATTGAAGTATGAAAGATTATTGTAACCACATTTAGATGAAATCTCAGCAATGGATAGACGAGTATCAATTAACAAACGAGAAGCATGACCAAGGCGAATATCATTTAAGCTGTCAATAAATGTTTTTCCAGTTCTTTTTTTAATAAACCTGCTAAAACTTACAACAGTCATATTTACGATTTTGGAAATGTCCTCAAGCGAAATATCCTTATCATAATTGTTTCTCATATATACAAAAGCCTTTTCAATTCTTCGGCTATCATAAGTAGCGGTTTCATTTGCAAAAGTCACTGTCGTTAAGGTTTTCATATTTCTCGAAACCGACAAATCATGTAAAATAGACATCAATTCCATTACCGAACAGAAACCATTGGTTTGTGTGAGTCCGATTAAGCGAGGTTTAATTGCCTGAATGGTTTCTTGTGAAAAGGAAATTCCTCTAGCCGAACGTTCTAGCATCGAGCGGATAAAGCTCATTTGATTTCTTTTTAAGAATTTTTCATCAAATAAATCTTTGTGAAATTGTATCGTAATTTCATGAATATTCTCCATTTCAGATTCTTGTGAAAACCAACCATGTGGTACATTGGAACCTATCAAAATCAATTCTTGAGTTGAAATCACTTCGGTGTGGTCGCCGATTACTCTTTTCACACCTTCTGCATTTTCGATAAAATTCAACTCAAATTCTTCATGATAATGCAAAGGGAAATCGAATTTACTCTTAGTTCTGGCAAAAACCATGAAGCAATCATTTGAAGTAAGTGGCGTAATTTCTCGATAAATTTTTGTCATCTTAGATAATAAGGGTTAAAATAATACAAATAATTATGTAGTTAAAGTATCATAGGTGTAGTGGAGAATTTATACAGTAAAATTGCAATTTATTGTCAATATTGCAACAAATAGTCTATAAGATATACTAAAATCAAGGGTTTTCCCTTAGTTTTTTATAGCCAATTTTACATTGGTTTAATCTTTTGGTAGAATTTGTATCATAAGTAATGGCTTTTTGTTTTTAAGCCCAAAAATATTTTTGAAAAGACATGAGTGAAAAAAAACAAAAATATTTGCCTTGAATTCAATTTTTATACTTTACATTTGTTTCAAACTTTAGGGGTGCCTTAAATATAACGGGCTGAGATTATACCCTCAAAACCTGAACGGCGTAATTGCTGCGTAGGAAAAAGTAAGGCAGATTTTTCAATTCAAATTCGATGCAAGTATTTCATCATCGTTTCTAAAATTTCACTGCTTTTCTTGGTTAGCTTTAAAATGATAGATTGATTTTTCATTCTTGTTTTTTGGTGGATGACACATTTTGTGGATAATTAGGTGTACAACTAATATATCACAAAAGTTTTCCCAAAGCTTGCTCGTACACGCTCACAATTTCTTCTTGGTTTCCGTTAAAGTTCATTTGTTTTTATTTAAATAAATTCATGAAATGACAGTCTTTGTTAACGACGAAACATTTGAGTTTTCAGAAAATCCTACTTTAATCGAAGTGCTGAATCAACAAGGTATTAACGAACTCCATGGATTGGCTTTGGCTATCAACGAAGAAGTAATTCCTCGTGCAGAATGGTCTGCTATCAAGCTTGAAAGTAATGACCGATTAATGCTCATTCGTGCTACGCAAGGCGGTTAAAGATTGTTATTGAATCCTCCAAAAACTAATGAAAAACATGAAGAAAACAGAAAAAACTCCTCAGACTGAAACCATCAGTAGAGCGCCATTTCCTGCATCAAAAAAAGTATATGTTCAGGGAGAAATACATGATATTCAAGTAGCAATGCGTGAAATCTCTTTGTCGGATACTTTAGTAAATGGCAAAGTAATGTCCAAAAACGCACCTGTTACGGTGTATGATACCAGTGGACCATTTACTGACCCCAATATTGATATTGATGTAAGAAAAGGTTTGCCAAGATTACGCCAATCATGGATTGTAAATCGTGGTGACGTAGAAGAATTAGAAGGTATTTCTTCAAATTATGGTCGTGAACGTTTGGCAAATCCAGCTTTGGATTCACTTCGTTTTGAACATTTGAAGAAGCCATTAAGAGCGAAAGCAGGGCAAAATGTTTCGCAATTGCATTATGCCAAAAAAGGAATTATTACGCCAGAAATGGAGTACATTGCCATTCGTGAAAACCAGAAAATTGATGCTTTGAAAAGTATCGGACACCAACACGAAGGACATAGTTTCGGAGCAAATACACCAAAGGGTTTAATAACGCCAGAGTTTGTACGTTCGGAAGTGGCAATGGGTAGAGCTGTTATTCCTAATAATATTAATCACCCAGAAAGTGAACCAATGATTATTGGGCGTAACTTTTTGGTGAAAGTAAATGCCAATATTGGTAATTCTGCGGTTTCGTCGAACATCGAAGAAGAAGTAGAAAAAACCGTTTGGGCTTGTCGTTGGGGCGCTGATACCATCATGGATTTATCAACAGGTAAAAATATTCACGAAACTCGTGAGTGGATTATCCGCAATTCTCCAGTACCAATTGGCACAGTACCGATTTATCAAGCTTTGGAAAAAGTAGGAGGAAAAGCAGAAGATTTAACTTGGGAGATTTTCAGAGATACGTTAATTGAACAGGCAGAGCAAGGTGTTGATTACTTTACGATTCATGCAGGTGTATTGTTAAGATACGTGCCGATGACAGCAAAAAGAGTAACAGGTATTGTTTCTCGTGGAGGCAGTATCATGGCAAAATGGTGTTTGGCTCATCATAAAGAGAATTTCCTTTATACACATTTTGAAGAAATCTGCGAAATCATGAAAGCTTATGATGTCGCTTTTTCTTTGGGAGATGGACTTCGTCCTGGAAGTATTGCCGATGCCAATGATGCCGCTCAATTTGCTGAATTAGAAACTTTGGGTGAATTGACGAAAATCGCTTGGAAACACGATGTACAAACCATCATCGAAGGACCGGGTCACGTGCCGATGCACTTGATTAAAGAAAATATGGACAAGCAATTGAAAGAATGTCACGAAGCCCCTTTTTACACACTTGGACCATTGACGACAGATATTGCTCCAGCTTATGACCATATTACTTCAGGAATCGGTGCAGCCATGATTGGCTGGTTTGGTTGTGCGATGCTTTGTTATGTTACACCAAAAGAACATTTAGGTTTGCCAAACAAAGAAGATGTAAAAGTAGGAGTAATCACTTATAAAATTGCGGCACATGCTGCCGACCTTGCCAAAGGACATTATGGTGCGCAAATTCGTGATAATGCTTTAAGTAAAGCTCGTTTTGAATTCCGTTGGGAAGATCAATTCAATTTAGCACTTGATCCAGATACTGCTCGTGAATATCACGACGAAACTTTACCTGCTGAAGGTGCAAAAATTGCTCACTTCTGTTCGATGTGTGGTCCAAATTTCTGCTCAATGAAAATCACGCAAGAAGTACGTGATTATGCTGATAATATGGGTGTAGAGGAACAAGAAGCTTTGGCAAAAGGCATGGCAGAAAGAGCTAAAGTATTCGTTGAAAACGGTGCGGAGGTGTATATTTAATTGTGAATGAGTGATTTAGTGTATTGAGATTATTAAATTACACCCTTACTCATTTCTAATTAGAGAAGATTAATCACTAAATCACAACCGTAGTGACTTAGAGCATTGTTAGTCGGAAATGGTTTATTATCGACTAACAATAGAGCATTGTTATACGGAAATGGTTTATTATCGACTAACAATAGAGCATTGTTATACGGAAATAGTTTATTATCGACTAACAATAGAGCATTGTTATACGGAAATGGTTTATTATCGACTAACAATGTAGCATTGTTAATCGGAAATAGTTTATTATCGACTAACAATGTAGCATTGTTACACGGAAATGGTTTATTATCGACTAACAATGTAGCATTGTTATACGGAAATGGTTTATTATTGACTAACAATGTAGCATTGTTACACGGAAATGGTTTATTATCGACTAACAACAGAGCATTATTAAACGGAAATGGTTTATTATCGATTAACAATAAAGGATTGCTCACTCATTCACTAATTAAAGTAAATATGCAAAAAGTAATTCTATCAAATCCGACTGATTTTGACGGTGAAATCGCCATCATTGAGCAATTATTGATGGAGGAATCATTGATTTTTCACCTTAGAAAACCTGATAAAAACTTGAAACAGTTAGAGGATTTTTTAAGAAGTATTCCTGCAAAGTTTTACAAGAAAATTGTATTGCATTCGCATCATGAGTTGATTAAAAAGTATAATCTAAGAGGAATTCATATTACCGAAGCAATCCGACAAAATATGGATGAAACCGTAATGTCAAACATGATTAAGCTTTTCAGAAATAGAGGACTTAGCGTTAGTTTTTCATTACATACTTTAAATGCCATCGAGAATTTAAGTTTTAAAGCTGATTATGTTTTTTTAAGTCCCATTCTAAAAAGTATTTCTAAAACAGACTATATCGGTGCTTTTACGATGGATGAATTACAGTTTTTCTTTCAAGTTCGTAAAAGTAAAACGCCTGTTTATGCTTTAGGAGGAATTCGAGAAGAAAATAAAGATTTTTTACAAAGAATTGGTTTTCAGGGTTTTGCTTTGATGGGTGCTATTTGGGGACCTTATATTCAAGAAGAAAAATAAAATGAATGAAAGAGCTTTCGTATTAAGTATTGCAGGATTTGACCCAAGTGCAGGTGCTGGAATTTTGGCAGATATTAAAACTTTTGAACAGCAAGAAACCTATGGTTTGGGTGTTTGCTCTGCCATTACTTTTCAACACGAAAGCTATTTTGAAAGCGTAAATTGGCTTGATAACCAACAAATTATTCATCAAGCTAAATTACTTTTTGATAAGTACTCCATTGATTTTGTAAAAATTGGTTTGATTCAATCTTTACAAGATTTAGATGAAATAATCAACACACTTTTAGACTGGAATCCAAATCTGAAAATCATTTGGGATCCAATTCTAAAAGCCAGTGCAGGTTTTGATTTTCATTCAGGTATCAATGCCATTTTATTGGAAAAAATCTTGAAAAAGATTTATCTCATTACGCCTAATTTACCCGAAGTAAAGCAATTAATACAAGGAGATTTTTCAGATGAAGAAAAGGCTCATAAACTCAGCAGGTTTTGTCATGTCTATTTAAAAGGCGGTCATTCTGAAAATAAGCTTTGTGAAGATATTTTATTCTTTGACAATCAAACATTTCATTTTAAAGCTGAAAGAATTCCAAACGGAGAAAAACATGGTTCTGGCTGTGTACTTTCTTCGGCAATCACTGCTAATCTGGCAAAATCTCTTCCTATTCAGCAAGCTTGCGAAAATGCCAAGCAGTACATGAATCAAATTTTAAAGAGTAATCCCAATTTATTGGCTTACCATTTTCAAGCATGAAGATTTCAAAATTACATTATATCACACAAGATTTAGCCCAGATTCCGCATTGGGAACAAGCTCGTTTGGCTTGTGAAGGTGGAGCAGATTGGGTGCAACTCCGAGTAAAAAATCAAGATTTTGATGCTTGGAAACAAACAGCTTTGAAAACACAAGCAATTTGTAAGGCTTTCGGAGCAACTTTGATTATTAACGACAATGTACAAATTGCCAAAGAGATTCAAGCTGATGGCGTGCATTTGGGAAAAACGGATGCTTCACCAATTGAAGCAAGAGCTATTTTAGGCGAAAATTTTATCATCGGCGGTACTTCTAATACTTTTGAAGACCTCGCTTTTTTGCATGAAGCCAAAGTAAATTATATCGGTTTAGGGCCATTTCGCTTTACCAAAACCAAACAAAATTTAAGTCCGATTTTGGGTTTAGAAAAGTATCAAAGTCTTTTGACAAAATGTAAAATAGCAGGTTTGAATTTACCGATTGTAGGAATTGGAGGCGTTTTGTTGAGTGATGTTGAAGATTTATTGTTGGCTGGTTTGCATGGAATAGCGGTTTCGTCGGTCATTAATTTAGCTGAAAAACCTTCGGAAGTGACAAGTGATTTTATGAAAGCTTTAAATGAAAAATACCATGTTGAGCATTGCAAATAAAGAATTTTCATCCAGACTTTTTACAGGTACTGGCAAGTTTTCTTCGTTGACTTTGATGGAAGAAAGTTTGTTGGCATCTGGTTCAGAATTAGTGACAGTGGCTCTAAAAAGAGTGCATTTGCATGAGCAAACGGATGATATTTTGAGTCATTTAACGAATCCGCAGTTTAATTTATTACCCAATACTTCGGGTGTGAGAAATGCCAAAGAAGCGGTTTTTGCAGCACAATTAGCCAGAGAAGCTTTGGAAACTAATTGGTTGAAATTAGAAATTCATCCCGACCCCAAATATCTTTTACCCGATGCCATTGAAACCTTAAAAGCAGCGGAAGAATTGGTGAAATTGGGTTTTGTGGTATTGCCTTATATTCATGCCGACCCAGTTTTATGCAAGCGTTTGGAAGAAGTTGGAGTAGCGGCTGTGATGCCTTTGGGTTCGCCAATTGGAACGAATAAAGGTTTGAAAACAATAGATTTTCTAGAAATTATTATCGAACAAAGTAATGTGCCTGTGGTGGTGGATGCTGGCATTGGCTCGCCTTCTGATGCTGCTAAAGCGATGGAATTGGGTGCGGATGCGGTGTTGGTGAATACGGCGATTGCGGTTTCAGAAAATCCAGTTCAAATGGCAAAAGCTTTTAAAATGGCTGTTGAAGCAGGAAGAATGGCTTATGAAGCCCGACTTGCTCCAAAAACAAATCATGCCATTGCCAGTAGCCCGCTGACGGGATTTCTTTCAATTGTGAATTAGTGATTGAGGAAGTGATTTTTTAATTTTAGATAGTTATTTTATTGGTAATGATGTGGTTGTCTTTAGTTGAAAACTAAAATAAATTAGTTTTTCGGGGAATTTATCATCGTAAAATTACAATTGAACTCACTCAATCACTAATTCACTAACTCATTCAATAAATATCCATGAATTTCTTTCAAAATATTTTTCAACAATACTCTTGGGCGGAGGTTCAGCAGAGTATTTTGTCGAAAACTGCTGATGATGTAGGACGAGCTTTAAATACTTCTCGAAGAAATTTAGAAGATTTCAAAGCTTTGATTTCGCCTGCCGCTATGCCATTTTTGGAAGAAATGGCAAACGTAAGTCAGCAATTGACACAAAAACGTTTTGGTAAAACCATTCAAATGTACGTTCCTTTGTATTTATCGAATGAATGTCAGAATATTTGTACTTATTGCGGTTTTAGTTTTGATAATAAAATCAAAAGAAAAACGCTGACAGATAAGGAGATTTTAGCAGAAGTAGCCATGCTAAAATCCATGAATTACGACCATGTTCTATTGGTAACTGGCGAAGCAAATCAGACCGTTGGCGTGCCTTATTTGAAAAATGTTATCAAATTAATTCGTCCTTTTTTCTCGCATATTTCAATGGAAGTACAACCTTTGGATGAAACAGATTATACCGAATTAATTGCCGAAGGTTTGAATACGGTGTTGGTTTATCAAGAAACGTATCATCAAGAAGATTATAAATTACATCATCCAAAAGGGAAAAAGTCTAATTTTGAGTACAGAATTCAAACGCCCGACCGCTTAGGAAAAGCAGGAATTCATAAAATGGGTTTAGGTGTTTTAATTGGTTTAGAAGATTGGCGGACAGATTCTTTCTTCACAGCTTTGCATTTAGATTATTTAGAAAAACATTATTGGCAAACGAAATATTCTATTTCTTTTCCGAGATTACGACCATTTTCAGGAGGATTAGAGCCTAAAGTGGTAATGTCTGATGCGGAATTGGTGCAGTTGATTTGTGCGTACAGAATTTTTAAGGAAGAAGTAGAACTTTCTATTTCAACAAGAGAGAACGAAATTTTTAGAAATAACATTATTAAATTGGGGATTACTGCCATGAGTGCGGGTTCAAAAACTAATCCAGGTGGTTATGTCGTTGAGCCAGAATCTTTAGAACAATTTGAAATTTCAGACGAAAGAAGTCCTGAAACGATTGCCAAAATGATTGAACAACAAGGCTACGAGCCTGTTTGGAAGGATTGGGAGATGTTTAGTGAATGAGTGAATTGTGAATTAGTGATTTTACAAAAATTAAATTAATTTTTGGGAACTCAAATTTGATGAATCTACTTTCCAATCACTAAATCACTAAATCACTAAATCACTAAATCACTAAATCACTAAATCACTAAATCACTAAATCACTAAATCACTAAATCACTAAATCACTAAATCACTAAATGAATTTTCAGCGTTATAATCGCCAAATAATTTTACCAGAAATTGGTTTAGAAGGTCAGCAAAAACTGAATGATGCACGAGTATTGGTCATTGGTGCAGGTGGTTTGGGTTGTCCGATTTTGCAGTATTTAGTTGCTGCTGGCGTTGGGAATTTAGGCATTGTAGATGCTGATACGGTTTCTATTTCTAATCTTCAAAGACAAATTCTTTATACCACTTCTGACCTCAATAAAAAGAAAGTAGCAGTAGCCAAAGAGCGTTTATTAGCCATTAATCCCAATGTAAATATTGAGATTTTCCCTGTTAATCTTCATACAGAAAATGCTCTTGACCTCTTTGGAAAATACGATATTATTGTAGATGGTTCTGATAATTTTGCCACTCGTTATTTGGTCAATGATGCCTCGGTGATGTTGAATAAACCTTTTGTATCAGGCTCGATTTTTAAATTTGAAGGACAAGTATCTGTTTTTAATTATCAAAATGGACCAACTTATCGTTGCTTATATGCTGAAGCACCAACGGCTGGAAGTGTTCCGAATTGCTCTGAAATAGGTGTAATTGGTACTTTGGCAGGTATAATCGGAACAATTCAAGCGGCAGAAGTGATTAAAATGATTACCGGTGCAGGCGAAGTATTGTCGGGTAAATTATTAGTTTTTGATATGCTTTCTATGCGTTCGCAAATTATTAAATTTAAGGCAGTTGCTGAAAATAAAGCCATTGTAGAATTGCTTGATTATCAAGTGATATGTGGCGATTTTCCGATTGAAAATACTGATACAATTGACAAAGAAAGCGTAGAAAAATGGTTGGAAGAAGAAAAAGATTTTCAACTAATTGATGTTAGAAATCCATACGAATTTGAGCGTGATAATATCGGCGGTCTTAATATTCCTTTAGATGATTTATTGGAAAGTATTCACGAGCTTGATATAGATAAGGAAATTGTTTTTTGTTGTCAAACAGGTTTGCGAAGTGCCAAAGCTATTGAATTATTGAAATCAGCAGGAGTAGAGGGAAGGTTTTTAAACTTGGCTGGTGGAATTTGAAAAGCTGTTATCTGTGTAACTGTTAACGGTTATCAGTTTTTTAATTTCATTAATTTAGAAGTATTCAGTAAGTACAATACGGATAACAAATTTCGAATAACTGATAACAGTTTTCCAGAAAACAAAAAAGCCGAAACCAAATTAGCTTCGACTTTAAACATTAACCATTTTTATATTCTTATCATTCCTATTAAGGAATTAATTATTATCTGCCTTTGTAAGCTAAGAGTAAAAAATCTTGCAAATATACTTATTTTAAGTACTTAATTTTGCAAGTCTATCATAAACTTCTCAATAAGTACGAATATCGTAACAAGAATATTGTCTAAGCTTTTATTTAAGTAAGTACGCAAAAAATATTGGTTATAATCTATTATGCTTTTTTAGGGTGTAAAATCTGTTGGTACTATTTCAAAACTTGACTTTTACGACAGTACCAACACACATTTTTCTGTTAGTATAATTCTATTACTTAAACTTATCTTGTGCAATTTAGGATTTATAGCCTAATCGAGAAACAAATAAAACCCTTTCAAGGTATATAAATGTACCTGAAAGGGTTTTATTTTCAAACAATAAAAATCTCAAAGCTCATCACTCAAGGCTGAAAGCTATTCAAATTTATTATTGATAGTTATGCCTTGCCAAGTATCCGTTCTGAATGAATTGGCTGGTAAGCCTTCTGAATTAAATAAATTGGCATCCATTGGCGAATCTGCCCAAGCGTATCTTACAGCAACAGCTTTCAATCCTTTTGGATGATAAACCACTACTTTATTATCTACAATTTCAGCTTTAGCATAATAGAATACTTTGTCTTCTCCAGCAATTTCAAAGCCTTTTAAGTAACCAAACTTATCGTTTACTTGTAAGCCTTTGGCAATGTGTTTGAAACTAACAGTAGCTTTGGCATTATCAAAAGCAACAGCGTCAAACATTGGAGAACTGTATTCAATGTTTTGTCCGAAATCTTTTTTCAAAGCATTTATCGCTAAACGATGTCCAACGTCTTGTTTGTTTGTTGGGTGAATATCATAAGGATTTCCAATGTCTGTAATTACTGCCATACCTGTTTTAGGCAGAGAAAGTGTCATTGTTTGTGCTTCTCGCAATTCTGCCCAATTACTTCCTTGATTACTGTTTTGGTAACCTCCATAATTGGCTAATTGAACAAAGTAAAAAGAGAAATCATCATTCCATTTTTTACGCCAATCTTCAATCATCAATGGAAAACTTTGGCGATATTGATAAGCTCTTCCCGCATTAGTTTCTCCTTGATACCATAATGAACCACGAATGGCAAAAGGTACAATCGGTGCAATCATGGCATTGTAAATTGTAGTACCAATATTATTACTTGAATGTGCATATTCATGTGGTTCAGCAAAAGCAGGCATTAATCGCCAGCCGTTGGCAATGTTAATTTTTTGATTGCCCGTTTCAGCATATAAATCATTGGCAGAACCTTGTAAACCTAAACCATACCAAGGCAAACTAATCATTTTTCCGAATTTAACAACGAGTTGATTCGTTCCCGCTTTCCAAGTATTGACTGGAACGGTAATTTTACGAATACCTTTAATAATACCAGCCGATACTAATTTTCCATTGATATAAATCTCATTATAACTATCGTTTTCAGCCAAAGCTAAAGTTGATTGTTGGCTCACAAATTCTGCTGGCACATCAATATAACGAGCCATATAACCTGAACCACGATAAGCCCAAATTCCTTTCCAGTCCCATTGTCCCATTGGACTATCCGTATAATGCCATTTTGAAATATCATAATTAGCTTCCAAATACTTCTTTTCGTCGGCTACAGTTGGATTGATATTCGTTCCTAAAAGTTGTTTCTGCACTTTTTGGTCATGGAAATGGTCAGCATCTTTCCAATTGTTTGGTAAGTTTTGAGCATAACTTTTTAGTTCGTTATTACTCAACATTCCTTCTTTACTAATCCAACCTTCTACTTGCGAACCACCCCAAGAAGAATGAACCAAACCAATAGGTATATTTAGTTTTTGATATAATTCACGAGCAAAGAAGAAACCAACCGCTGTAAAATCACCAATGGTTTCAGCAGAAGCTACTTTCCACTCACCCGTTTTTAAATCAGCTTGTGGCGTCATGGTTACTTCATGCTCTACGAAGAAATGTCTTATTTTGGGATAATCAGCATTCTTCTTTTCTTCTTGAAAATTATTGGCTTGCGAGGTTCTCCATTCCATGTTCGACTGCCCCGAACATAACCAAACTTCTCCAATCAAAATATCGTTTACACTAACATTCCCAGATTTAGCAGTTGCCGTCATTTTATAAGGCCCGCCAGCTTCTAAAGGAGCAAACTTAACCATCCATTTTCCAGAAGCATCAGCTTGTGTACTTTGTGTTTGTCCCGCCAAAGAAACACTTACTTTTTCATTAGCATTTGCCCAACCCCAAACAGGAATCGGTTTTTGTCTTTGTAAAACTACGTGGTCGGAGAAAAGCCTAGCCAATTTTACTTGTGCAAAGCTTGTTGTAGCGATAAATGTTAAGCAGATAAAAAGGATTTTTTTCATAATGGAGAGCGACAGATTTATGTTTCACCGAAATTACAAGAAAGGCTTTATAAAATTGCAGGTTGTTGTTGGGATTGGTTGAAATTGTTGAGGTTTAGATATGACTCGTTTTGCGTATTTACTCATGGCATGACTGACGGTATTATTAATAAAATCCAAGGTTAATTTTTATACTTTCTGAGTAACTTCTTCCCGAAGTAATATTTGTATTTTTAGTATCATTCAGCGTAATGATGTATTTACTGTTGAAATATTTTTGGGCTTCTTTGATATAATCTTTGTTAAGAATTATTCCTCTATGAATGCGTAAAAAATTATCTGGCAATTTGTTTTCTAAGCTTGCAATCGTTTCTGTACTTAAGAACGTTCCCATTTCTGAATGGATGGTTGTATAATTACTATCAGCTTCAAAATAGGATACTTCTTCCAGTTTTATAAAAATGATTTTATCGTTTTTTTTAACCGTGATAGAAGTCATTCTTTTTTGTTCTTTTCGATTAGTAATCTCTTTTAAAACTTTTAGAAACTCATCGGAAGAACTTTTAATATGAAAATTTTTTAATTTCAGAACGGTTTTTTCAATACGTTCTGATTTAACAGGTTTAACTAAATAATCGATACTGTTGGTTTCAAAAGCCTCTAAAGAATATTGGTCGTAAGCCGTACAAAAAATAACCATTGGGATAGTTTTTAATCGTGCCAATAATTCAAAACCAGTACAACCGGGCATCTCAATATCTAAAAAAATAATGTCAGGATTTAATGCTTCAATTTTTTGCTGTGCCTCCGTTCCGTTTTGAGCTGTGTCAATAACATCAAACGTTTCAGGGAATTCTTTTAGTAAATTAAGCAAACCTAGTCTAGCAGGTGCTTCATCGTCAATAATAATAGTGGAATACCTCTTATTCATTTTACAAAGTTTCTGGAATTGTAATAATAATCATTTTTTCGGGTGTATTTGTCCAATTTAAAGTGGCTTTGTCTCCATAGGTTAATCGCAACAAATCAAAAACAGTTTGTAAGCCGTGACCACTTAATAAACCTTCTGGAAAATCAGGGCCATTATCACTTACCGAAATCTTAATCTCATTTTGTTCTTTTGCAATTTGTAAATCAATTTTGCCAATGCCTTCGTTTCTTGAAATTCCATGTTTCACCGCATTTTCCACTAATGGCTGAATTAAAAATAAAGGGATTTCATGGTTTTCTAAATCTTTATCTACTGTTACGGTAAATTGTAACCGCTCGCCAAAACGAATTTTCTCGATGTCTAAATAGGTTTTCACCATTTCAACTTCATCATGAACAGTACTTGTTTTTTTATCTTTTCTGTTGATGGAATATTTAAACAAATCCGATAAGGAATGAGCCATTTGTTGAGTTTTCTGAGCATCAACAGGTGCTAAACTGGCAATGGAGTTTAAAGAATTGTACAGGAAATGGGGATTTATTTGGGATTGTAACGATTTTAATTCGGCTTTCGCTTTTAGTTCTCTTAAATTGGCAAGCTTTGTTTCATTTTCTATAATCAAATGTCGTTCTTTAAAAATAAAGTAGCCTATTAATGCTCTGAGCGATGCAATTGCCATTAATAGTAAAAATATTTGAGATAAAGCTAAATAATCTTGTTGGTAATTAAGTTCATTTTTCAAGATAAAAAATAAAATAGACAAACATCCAAAAGGCAAAAAACCCGTTGATAAAAAGATTAATCCAGTCTTTGCCAATAGGTTTTTTACGGTTTTTTGAATTTTCAACTCAATAAAACGAAACAAATAGAGAAAAGGAAATAAAATTGCCAGTAATAAAGTGGTTGATGAGAGTGAATTTCTTCTGTATATGTGAGTATAATCAGAATCATCTGATATCGTTAAAAAATCATAAAAAGAGATACAGAACACAATTATTATATCTACAAATAGCAACGCTATTACAGCTACAATACCAAACTGAAGCCAATCTTTCTTTATTTTAACACTTACTGATTGATAAATTTTATTAATAAAAAACAGACCTAGTAATACAAAAATCAGTGCAGGTAAAAATATAACAGCAACTGGGTTCTTTACCCACCATAAAGAAGTATCTCTACTTGAAATTTTAGCGTCCTCTATTTTTTTTATTACACTTTCTTTAAATTGGATTTCTGCTTTTACCAGTCTTTCTTTGAATCCTTTTCTATAAACTTCTCTAATAATTGCCTTGTCTTCGTCATTCAAAGGAATATTTTCATTTGAAAAGTCAGAAAATGGATTAAAAATACTGTTCCTTATTTCTCTTGCTCGAACATAAGTAAACCCAGATCCAACTAATGAACGTGCTATTCGTGATTCTAAAGTTTTTCTAATTTCTAAATCTGTTTTGTCTATTTTATAAATGTAAAGTTCTCCATTGCTATAACCATTACCATTTATACTGCTTAAACGACTATTTAAAACATGATGTTTCCCTGGTTCTTCATATACATTAGTATCTGAAAATTTAATGATAAAATTGGGGTTTTCTGATGTTGAAAATTGGATTGATATAGTTTCGGTTAAAGCATCTAACTTTTTTAAGATGTTACCGATAGCGATAGAATCACTTTTAGTATAGTTTCCTTCTAAACGAACACAAATATCGATTTCCCATTTTTCTAAAGTATTGTTTAAAGTAGATTTCATTTCAACAATTTCTTCCCAAGGTTTTGCAGGAAGTTTTTCATGGTCTTGAGAAAAACAAGTCGTTCCCCAAATAAGGAAGATAAATAAGTAGCGTAATTTTTTCATGGTTGTAAATTTAAATGTTTATACCACAAATGAACTATAATAGTTGTTTGGCAAAAACAAGTTTCTTGTAAACTGCACAATAGAGATGTAAACTGCATTTAAATGGCTACATAGTAGTTGTGAAGATTATTATGGCGATAGAAAAGGAGCGATAGATTTAGTGTTTATAGAATAATTGTAGTGTTTTAGAGCGAGACGCTCTTTTTTCTTTTGAGTCGTAGGAGAATCTACTCTCATGGCATGACTGACAGCAGATTGCTTTTACTCAAAATAATTTGATATTCATGCCAGAGTATATATAATACAGAGCCTTGGATTCTTTGTAAGAGATTTTTAATGTTGGTTCAAAATACTCCTATCCTTGGGAATATCCTTTGGTTGGTTAATAAAAAAGCCGTTTGAATTTTGATTCAGCCGGCTTTTTTTATGATTTGTGTATTGTTCAACACAAGCTAACCAAACTTAACTGATTTATTTCCTGAATCCTGAAGCTTTACTTCGAACAGAGACTACATTATTTTGTTTAATATGGAAGGACTTGAATCGGCGAGTGTGATATTAATTACTCAAAGTCTAACCATATTCTTCTAATTTCAGAAAACTCATTTTTATCAATACAGCTTTCTTTCCATTCATGTATATATTTCGGTATTAAATCTTTATTTTGGTTGAAATACTTAGCTAATGTAACTGTCAATTTTGCTCCACTGGTCTTTAGAACAAGCTTTTCATCAATATCTTTAGGAATATCTTTAGGTAATAACTTTAATGAACCAAGAAGATTCGATAGACCTATTTCGAGACTATTCAAATGTTCTATTTTAATCATTTCAGGGTGTTCTTGAATAATATGTCTAACTGCTAATAGATTATTTTTTAAATCAACTTTACTTTGACATTTGATATTATCACAAATTGCTGAAATGTATATACTTCCATCAATCTTTGGGTTTTCAATCAAAAACTGTAATCCATTTAAAACATCTAAAAGCTCTTCTTTGGAGTCAGAAAAAATACCTCTATAAAAATCTTTTTTTATTTCTTCTTTTTCTATCTCTGGGAAGTATTCAAATAATGCAGCCTTAGCAACATAATCAAACATTTTGTATTCTTGTAATTCATTGACTATCCTAAATATGTTATCAGATTGTACTTTATCAACTAAAATAAAATTAGGAGCAATAACTCTTGATATTATTGAAATAAGATTGGAAAATCTACTTTTAAACTCTTTCTGAGTTGAAAAAAGAGGCTCATCCAAATCCTCTTTCAATAAATATTTTTTATCTGTATCCCACCAATCTGTTAACTTAACTATTAGTAGATTAAAATCTTCTGTATTCCACTGAAAATCAACAACATGATATGTTCCTGTAATATTTTCCCATGAATCGTGTAATCCAGAAGTTTTGGCAAATTTTTTGTTATCGCCCTGAATGAGAAGTTCTATGTTTTTGATAAATAATCTTAACAGTTCTATAGGGTTTATATCATTTGGATAAGGATAATTGGCATAAGTAAAATTAGAGAATAATGAGTCTGAAGGGAAACCTGATTCTTTATCACGATAATACCAGATTACTTCTCCTAACATCTCTACTTGCTCTTGATTTAATAGATTCAATTCATGTAAAAAAATTAGACGATGTAATGCTGCTTTACGACACTCCCCGTCCCCTCTTTTTTTACTTATTTCAAATAATAAATCAATTTTACTTTTATTAAGAACAACGTCATTCACTTTTTTCAACTCATATATATCCAAGAAATAGAAAGGATCTATAACATTGACTTCTCCATTTACTAAAATATTAGTTTCCATAAATTGAGGTATTAATATCACTTGTTCTTTTGCTGAGAATGACATAATTAATCTCTCAATTAATTTTTTCATACCATCATTGTAACTCCATATTTTTGTATTAGATAAAGATTGAACAAACAATAATAATTGAATTTTAACATCATAACTGCTCTTTACACACAATCTTGACAATACTTCTGGAAGTATTGTATTAAAAGTTTTTGCATAATTATCTAATCTCTCATTATTTATTTGTTCAAGTATTTCTAAATATTTTTTCACCAAATTATCGATAGAATCATTACTCATTTCAGCAATTGATTTTCGACCAAAAATACTTTCTATCGATTTCTTATCTCCTAATCTTATAGAACATGCTAAAGCCCAATAAGGAGAATAATTAGCAATTTGTATGAGAGCATGGCTCAAAAGCTCTGCATTAAAAGTAATATCATTAATTCTATATGGAAAACCAGTTTCTTCCATAAACCTTAGTAACGTATAACATTTTAATGTATAAGGTTCTGTTTGCCCAAACCGTTTTGTAATTGTGGTTCTGCCTATGTCAAAAGTATAATTTATCTCACTTGTAGAGCTTCTTGGATTAACTTTAAGATAAGCACCAAACAACTTGAATTCAAGGTCTGGGTCACAATTATATTGCCTAAATTTACTCCAACGTTCTAAAAACTCATTTGAGCTCTTAGAGTTATTTAGTTCAATAAAAAACAAATGCCTTAAAATATATGCTTCTTGGGAAATAGCTGAGTAGTCATCTATTATTGGAGAAAGGCTAAGCTTTTTTCTAATAGTTCTTAGGGATGTTTCTAAAATATTTTTAGCATTTTCAATATCTCCAAATTCTGCATACATCCCTGCTCTTTTAGCTTCCCAAAAAGGCAATGATGATTCAGCTTGCCATTTATCTAACTCTTTTTTAAACTCAACGATGTCAAGTGAGAATAAATGATACAGACATCTTTCATATGAAAGATTTGATTTTTGTTCCAAATTAAGTCTTTCTTGAATTTTTACGAGACGCTCATTTATAATATTCCATTGCTCAATCCTTCCTTCTTCTCTGTAAAATCGTAAGATAGACAATTGTATTTCTATCCAATTGTTTGTAATGATACCCCATATAAAATTAGGTTTATCTTGAGGTGTTTGAGCATGGACATCTTCTTTGAGTAAATCTGAAAAGGGATTATAACTATTACTTATACTTTCATAATAATGAATCCAATCATTTGGTATTGGCATCAAAGATTTTTTTAGTCTCCAATCTAATTCAAATAAAAACATTATATCATTAGGTGAGCTAACATCATTTAATTTGCTTACAGCAGTAAAAATTGAAGAGTAAATTGTATTATCTAAAAATTTATTTCTCCTGCTTTCTGGCAATACGATCCAATTTGGATAGTGTTGCCTTACATTTTTCCACCTTTCAGTCAAAACAATAATCTGATTTTCAATTTCTCCAGGATTACTGGCATCAAAATCATTTTTAACATCATCTAATGGCCAGTTTATACTTCTATCAACACGTTTTTCTTCCGATAAAAAATTAACAAAAAAATCAATTGCTTTTTTATGGTCATTATTGACATCAGGGCAAATGGATAAATCAATTGATATGATATTTCTTTTTCTTAAAATATTTTGCTCCCCAATCGAAAGATTCAAAATACCAATAAGATAAATTTTAGGGGAATTTTCTTCACCAAGGTTATCTCTAATCCAACCAATCCATTTTAAAAAATTAGGGTCATCTCCTGAGAATCCCACTAAACAAAGAGTATTTTCAAGTAATGATTGTTGAACTGTATTTACAAATGCAGCAAATTTTAGTGGATAGGTTCTATAGTCTTCTTCTGTAATAATGAATGGTCTTGTCGAAGGGAAACTACCATGAAGTTTAATAATTCGTGGTTTTGTGGACAGTACTAAATCCTCGGTATTCACAACTGTCTCATATCTTTGAGATAATATTGTTTCAGCAGCTCTTTCTAATAAAGTATCATAATTAGTTGTAAAGACATCATTCCATGGTAATGCTAGGATTTTTTCATGTAATGAAGAAGGTCTATATTCTTTATCAGGAATTTCTTGTTTTAAAATTTGATAGAGTGTATTTCTATCAAATCCAGCTTCAACTTCCTCTGCTAATTTTAATACATTTAAATATTTTTTATTTTGAGAATTATCTTCACCATTCAATTTTTTATAAAATATATCTCCTAATTCATTCCAATTTGGAAATCTCTTATGAGTTGCCTCATTTGGCTCAGCATTTTTACTGAACCCTGCACCTATCATAACAACTGCATGATTAGCATATAGACGATGAGCAATTTCTTCTAAATAAGGAAGAACACTTTTGGGAATTGTCTCTTTATTCATATTTAATGTATAGAATTATTTGCAAGAGTTAAAATGTATAATTTTAACAAATTACCAATTTTAAAATCAATAACAAAGTGTAGAAATAGTATTTCTAAAAATCAAATCAAGTGGTTATAGCAACTTTCAAAAGCGATTTTGTACATTTATACAAAACCAATAGCTTTGTATTATTTGCCCTTGTTGAATATAAATTAAATAAAGATAAATGTTACCGTAAAATAAGTTTCTGGAAAAATGTTGAGTTTTATTTTGTTTTTGTAATTGTTTATTTTTTAAATTTAACTATCTAACAATCAGTTGATAATATTTTAGCTGATACACCACTATAATTGGTTCAACATATATTAATTACTTTATTATTGAGTAATTACCTTTTATCCATTGTTTTATCAACCTTAAACAAATATGCTCATGGCAAATCTACAAGACGGTGGCAACGCTGCAAACATCGCAAATTTCGAAAATCTTATTACTTATTGTTCCAATTTGGGCGCTACTTATAATCCCTCCAGAGATGCCCTCAAATCTCCACAATTACAAACTTTATTGAGCGAAGCACAAACGGTAATGGCTGAAATTATGGCACTCATTGCTGTATATGATATAGCTTTAGAGAACCGAAAAAAACTTTTTAGTAATGTTCGTCCTTTAACTAACCAAGTGTTTAATACTTTGTCGATTTCTGGGGTAGATGATGCGGTATTGGAAGGGGCAAAATCTTTTAAACGTAAGATTCATGGAAAAAGAGCCTCTGAAAAACCTGAACCAATAATGATTGATGGTGTGGCTACAGTACCTAAAACAAATTCTTCTTCTCAGACAAGTTTTAATTATTTGATTGAACATTTTGGTGCTTTGGTGGCTGTAGTGGCTAATCATCCTGAGTATAATCCTAATGAGGAGGAGCTAAAAGTGGTTAATCTTACACAATATATTAATCAATTAAAACAGGCAAACACAAGTGTAATTAATAGTCATGTTGCCTTGGATTTGGCAAGGGGCAAAAGACATCAAGTATTATACGGCGAGAAAACAGGTTTAGTAGATATTGCGATGGATGTGAAAACTTATATTAAAATAGCTTTTGGTATTAATAGTTTGGAGTACAATAAAATAAAAGGAATTTCTTTTAAACGTTTTGTTTAACTTTATTGGCAAGCCCCTTCAATACAGAGAAAGAAGGGGCTTTTTTATGCCTTAATTTTATAAGTAGTTTAATGTGTTTAAAGAAAACCTCATCCCCCAGCCCCTTCTCCTGTAGAGAAGGGGAGCAAACTTTAGGGTCGAAAGCTCCCCTCTCTGAAGGAGAGGGGTTGGGGGTGAGGTTGCTACATGTTTTGTCAATTGAAAACTTTCAATATCAATTTGAACATAGATAATAGTAATTTGTGCATAAACAGTTGCAGCGTGAATAAAGATAGTAGTGATTAGTCCGAAGCCGATAGTTAATTGGTAAAGTGCCGTAGTGATTGGTGTAAAGGTGATAGTTAACTGGTAAAATGCCGTAGTGGTTGGTATAAAGGCGATAGTTAATTGGTAAAGTGCCGTAGTGATTGGTGTAAAGGTGATAGTTAATTGGTAAAGTGCCGTAGTGATTGGTGTAAAGGTGATAGTTAATTGGTAAAGTGCTGTAGTGATTGGTGTAAAGGTGATAGTTAATTGGTAAAGTGCCGTAGTGATTGGTGTAAAGGTGATAGTTAATTGGTAAAGTGCTGTAGTGATTGGTGTAAAGGTGGTAGTTAATTGGTAAAGTGTCGTAGTGATTGGTGTAAAGGTGATAGTTAATTGGTAAAGTGTCGTAGTGATTGGTGTAAAGGTGGTAGTTAATTGGTAAAGTGTCGTAGTGATTGGTGTAAAGGCGATAGTTAATTGGTAAAATGCTGTAGTAAAGTGATATTGGTCAGTAGTCAACAAAAATCCCCAAAGTTGAATAAGATTTCAGCTTTGGGGATTTTTAATTATTGGAGATAAATATCAGTTGACTATTATCTTATTTTACAGAAAACTTATAAACTGTAGTAGTTTGATACGTTTCGTTTGGTTTTAATACCGTACTTGGGAAAGCTGATTGATTTGGAGAATCAGGATAGTGCTGAGTTTCTAAACATAAACCAGAACGGTGTTTATAAATAATTCCGTTTTTGCCTTTGATTGTTCCATCCAAGAAGTTTCCTGTATAGAATTGAATCGCTGGCTCTGTTGTTAATACCTCTAATACTCTACCACTTTTTGGTTCATAAACTGTTGCCGCAGATTTCAACGTTTTAGTTGAATCTGTCAATACCCAACAGTGGTCATAACCGCCTCCAGCTTTGATTTGCGTATCAGTAGTATCGTTAATACCAGCACTGATTTTTTTAGATTTCAAGAAATCGAATACATTTCCTGCTACAGGTTTTAATTCTCCTGTAGGAATCAAAGTTTTATCTACTGGTAAGAATTTATCAGCATTTAATGTTACTTCGTGCTCAAGAATGTCGCTATCTAAATTACCATTCAAATTGAAGTAAGTATGGTTTGTTAAGTTAACAACCGTTGTTTTATCAGTCGTTGCTTTGTAGTCGATTTTCAAAGAATTATCTTTTTGTAAAGTATAAACTACTTCAACAGATAAGTTTCCAGGATAACCTTCTTCGCCGTCTTTAGCAGTATAGGTTAATTTTAAACCTGGCTCTTCACCTTCAATTGGCGTAGCTGTCCAAAGTACTTTATCAAAACCTTTTAAGCCACCATGCAAAGCATTTACGCCATTGTTTTGAGCTAAAGAATATTCTTTGCCTTCAAGCGTGAATTTTCCGTTGGCAATTCTGTTGCCATACCTACCGATTAAAGCACCGAAATATGGAACGCCTTTTAAATAACCTGATACTGAATCACAACCAAGAATTACATCTTCATATACTCCTTTGTTGTTTGGGGCTGTCCATGAAACAACTGTTCCACCAAAGTTTGAAATTTTTACTTCCATACCTGAAGCATTTTTCAAGGTATAAAGTTCTGTTTCTTGTCCGTCAGGTAATTTACCAAAGCTTACTTTTTCAATCATATTATTGTTGTTTTCTTTTTTTGAGGTATTGCAAGATGTCATACTAACACAAGCTAATAAAAACAAAACAGCAGCTGTTTTTACTTGTTTTTTCATTGTTAAATATTGTTTTTGAGTGATTTTGTTTAAAAGTATGGTAAATAATACATAAGACTGTTATGGGTAACCATGTTGTTCGCAAACTTATAAAGTATCATTTAAAAACATCATGCTCATTGTTTCATAATGTATTCAAAAACGTCATCAATTGCTAAATATTAATGACGCTTTTGAAAAATGCTGAATTAGGAGTGAGGACAATATTTTTTACTCCTCATTCAAAACTCAGCACTCCTCACTCTTATAAACCCGCAGATTTTTTATGGTCAGCTAAGAATTTCGCTAAACCGCTGTCTGTCAATGGATGATTCAGTAAGGCTAAAATTGCTGAAAGTGGTGCAGTAATAACATCCGAACCTATTTCAGCACATTTCAAGATATGAATTGGATTACGCACTGATGCCGCTAAAATTTCAGTTTCAAAGCCGTAATTATCAAAAATCAAACGGATTTGTTCGATTAATTTCATACCGTCCATTGAAATATCATCCAAACGACCTACGAATGGAGAAACATAAGTAGCACCAGCTTTGGCAGCTAATAATGCTTGTCCAGCCGAGAAGATTAATGTACAGTTGGTTTTAATACCGATGCTTGAAAAATATTTGATAGCCTTAATACCATCTTTAATCATTGGAATTTTCACAACGATATTCGGGTGAAGTGCTGCTAAAGCAAGTCCTTCAGTAATCATTCCCTCATAGTCTGTTGCAATAACTTCGGCAGAAATATCGCCATCAACAATATCACAAATTGCTTTGTAATGGTTGATTACGTTTTCTTGTCCGCTAATATTTTCTTTAGCCATTAAAGATGGATTGGTAGTTACGCCATCTAAAACGCCTAAATCGTATGCTTCTTTAATTTCTGCAAGGTTTGCAGTATCGATAAAAAATTTCATTTGTCTATTGTTAAAGGTTGAAAGTTAGTTTTGAGCTAAAAGCTGTGAGCAATGAGCTTTGAGTTTTTAGCTTTATAACTTATACTTAAAATGTTCACTTAAAAAGCTAAAAGCTCACGGCTCGTAGCTCATAGCTTGTTACTTCAAATCAAGAAGAAAGATTGATACCTCTCAATGAGAGGTACCAATACAAAAACCCAATTTTATTTATCTTCTATAAAACATTGAATTCCAACGCAATTCATTTTTGAATTGGTATAAATCTGTTTTATCATTAATCAATACGTATTCGATGCCAGCAATTTCAGCGAAATCTGCATAGAATTCTTGTGTAAGTGCTTGTGAATAAACAGTATGGTGTGCACCACCTGCCAAAATCCACATTTGTGCTGCGGTTTTCAAATCAGGTTTAGTTTTCCATAAAACACGAGCAACAGGTAATTTTGGTAATTCAGCAGCAGGTTCAATGGCTTCTACTTCGTTAACAATTAAACGGAAACGTCCGCCCATATCAACCATTGAAGCATTTAAAGCTGGACCAGCAGGAGAGTTGAATACCAAACGAACTGGGTCTGCTTTGCCACCAATACCTAATGGATGGATTTCGCAAGTTGGTTTTCCTGAAGCAATAGTAGGACAGATTTCCAACATGTGTGAACCTAATACTTGGTTATTGTTTGGCGAGAAGTGGTAAGTATAATCTTCCATAAACGAAGTTCCACCTGCCAAACCAGCTGCCATTACTTTAGATGTACGTACCAATACAGAAGTTTTCCAGTCGCCTTCGCCACCGTAACCGTAGCCGTCCGCCATCAAACGTTGAGAAGCAATACCTGGTAATTGAACCATTCCGTGCAAATCTTCAAAAGTGTTTGTATAACCTTTGAAATTTCCTTGTGTTAAGAAAGAACGCAAACCAGCTTCAATTCTAGCAATTTCAACTAAGCTACTTCTTTGGCTACCATTTACTTTCAATGAATCCATCAAAGTATATTGTGCTTCGTATTGCTCAATCATAGCGTTAATATCAGCATCTGAAATAGCATTGATGATGCCGACTAAATCGCCTACTGGATGAGTATTTACTGAATAACCAAATTTGATTTCAGCTTCTACTTTATCGCCTTCTGTAACGGCAACAAAACGCATATTATCGCCAAAACGAGCAAATTTAGCACCTTGTAAATCGTTCCAACCAGAAGCCACTCTACTCCAAACATTGATTCTTTCGTGAACCTCCTCATCTTGCCAGTGACCAACCACTACTTTACGAGCAATACCCATTCTTGCACCAATGAAACCGAATTCACGGTCGCCATGAGCAGATTGGTTCAAGTTCATGAAATCCATGTCAATATCTGCATAAGGAATTTCAGCATTGAACTGAGTATGTAAATGACAAAGTGGTTTACGTAAGATTTTCAAGCCATTAATCCACATTTTTGATGGCGAGAAAGTGTGCATCCAGCAAATCAAACCGATACATTTTGCATCAGAATTTGCTTGGATAGCCATATTGTAGATTTCCTCTGGCGTTTTTAAAACTGGTTTAAATACAACAGTTACTGGAATTTTTGAAGACTTGTTTAAAGCGTCTGCAATAATTTTAGAGTGGTCATCTACTTGTTTAAGTGTTTCCTCTCCGTAAAGATGTTGGCTACCTGTGATGAACCAAACTTCGTTTTGTTTTAAATCAATCATTTTAATAAATATAAAATTGGTGAACGCAAGAATGCTGTTTTGAAATTTATTTTAATTCTAATACTGCTACTGAGAAAGCAGGTAATTTTACTTTCAACTGATTACCAGAAATAGTTGCTCCAGAAAATGCTTTTGGTTGAATTTTATTAGGATTTTCAAAAGAATTGTAGTCTCTTAATTTTTCAGCAGTTAAAATTCTTCCTGCAACTGAAACATATTTAGCACCTTTTAAATCAATCGTGATTTCTTGAGGATTTTTCGGGTCAACATTTGTTAAAGAAATATGTGTTAAACCTTTAGCATCTTTTGAAGCCGAAACTGAAACTGCAGGTAATTTTTCTCCTTCAAATTCAAAAGTATTCGTTTTTACTTTGATTGGAAGTAGCGTAGCATCTTGGTGAACATTGTACATTTCCATGACGTGATAAGTAGGAGTGAGCAACATTTTTTCTTCTTTTGTAAGAATTACTGCTTGTAAAACATTCACTACTTGTGCCAAATTAGCCATTCTAACACGATCAGCGTGGTTATTGAAAATATTCAAAGTAGCTCCAGCAATCATGGCATCTCTCATGGTATTTTGTTGAAATAAGAAACCCGGATTTGTACCGTTTTCTACATTATACCAACCGCCCCATTCGTCAACTACTAAAGCAACTTTCTTTTTCGGGTCGTACTTATCCATTACTTCTGAATGTTTTGTTACCAATTCATCCATCAACAAAGCTTGTTGCATTGTTTTGAAATACTCTTTATCAGTATATTCCGTAGCAGAAGTTTTTTTACCTTCGCCCCAGCTTAACACTGAATAATGGTGAATAGCTACACCTTCAAGCATTTGATGAGGAATATTTTTCATCAATGTTTCTGTCCATTTATAATCTGCATCACTTGCACCAGAAGCAACTCTGAAAAGTCCTTTTTTATCTGCTCCAGCCATGAAAGTAGCATACTGACGATAGATGTTAGCATAATAATCAGCAGTCATATTTCCACCACAACCCCAAGCTTCGTTACCAACACCCCAGATTGCAACATTCCAAGGTTTTTCACGACCATTTTGCTCACGTAATTTTGACATTGGACTTGTTCCAGCACCCAAATTGATATACTGAGTCCAGTCTTTCAATTCTTGTACAGTTCCGCTACCAACATTGCCAGAAATATATGGTTCAGTACCTAATAGCTCGCACATATTTAAGAAATCGTGTGTTCCAAAAGAATTATCTTCAGTAACGCCACCCCACCAAGTATTAACCATCGCTGGGCGTTGAGCTTTTGGTCCGATACCATCTTTCCAGTGATAAGTATCCGCAAAGCAACCACCTGGCCAACGTAGGTTAGGGATTTTTAATTTTTTAAGGGCATCAACAATGTCTAATCTTACACCGTCTTTATTAGGAATTTTAGTGTTGTTTTCACCCACGTAAAAACCACCATAAATACAAGTGCCTAAGTGTTCGGCAAAATGTCCGTAAATGTGTTTGTTAATGGTTACTTTTCCTGAATCAGCTTGCAATGTTGCTGTATTTTGAGCATTTCCTACGAAAGAAAGCCCTACAAATGCCATTGCCAATAGTTGTTTTTTCATTGAGTTTTGAGGATTTAATTGGAATAATATATAATTGTGAATGAGTGAGTTATGAGTTAGTGAATGGTGAGTTGTAAATGTAAGCATATTCTAAGAGTTAAATTGAACTCCACATTCCGCACTCAAAACTCATCACTCACTAACATCCTTGACCGTAATATGCACTTTTGCCATGTTTACGCTCATAATGTTTTTCGATAAGCGTATCTTTCAAGCGGTTTACTCTTGGGTTTAACGTGCAAGTCAAATAAGCCATTTGTGCCACAGCTTCTAAAACACCAGCATTATAGACGGCTTTTTCAGCATTTTTTCCCCAAGTAAACGGAGCGTGATTTCCCAAAAGTACCATTTCTACTTCTTTGTAAGAGAAACCTTTTTTCTCGAAATGATTCATGATTTGGAAGCCCGTTTCATATTCGTAATCTCCTTTAATCATTTCATCACTCATCGGCGGAGCGCAAGGAACATCAACTGTCAAGTGATCAGCATGAGTAGTTCCTAAAATTGGAATATCCATTTGTGCCTGAGCAAATGAAGTAGCATAAGTAGAATGAGTATGAACGATTGAACCGATTTCTGTCCAATGTTTATACAATACAGCATGCGTTTTGGTATCAGAAGAAGGGCGGAAAGTCCCTTCAACCACTTTAGCATCAAAATCGCAAATTACGATTTGGTCAGCCTGCAAAGACTCATAAGGAACGCCACTTGGTTTAATAGCAAAAACACCTTTTTCTCTATCAACCACACTTACATTTCCAAAAGTAAAAACAACTAAACCTAATTTAGGAAGTTGCATATTAGCCTCAAAACAGGCTTGTTTAATATCTTGATACATATTGTTAAATATGAAATAGTAATTATGAATTGTTATTGAGAGAGACAAGAAGCAAGAGAACAGAAACAAGATTGATGGCAAACTCCAAATTCCTAAAGTCTTGTTTCTTGCTTCTTGTCTCTTTAATCTTACAAAGTCTGTGATTCAACAAATGCACCTAAAGCCTCATATTTTTCGTAAAGCTTTGCATACAGCTCAACGTTTTCTGAAATAGGGAAGTACGTTTTATCAAAACCGTTACCCATCGCCGAAACAGCAATATTTACATCTGGATAAATTCCAGCGGCAACTGCCGCATACATAGCAGCACCCAACGCAGGAGCTTGTTCAGAAGTAGCGATTTTAACAGGCATATCTAATACATCAGAAAGTGTTTGCATCACAAAATCTGATTTCTTAGCTACTCCACCCATACCTACAATTTGCTTAATGTCAACACCTTCATTTTTGAAACGGTCAACAATCGCTTTTGAACCAAAACAGATTGCTTCAACCATCGCACGGAAAATAGCAGGAGCATCTGAACCCATTCCTAAACCCATAATAGCACCTTTCAAGGCTTGGTTTGCATCTGGTGTTCTTCTACCATTTACCCAGTCTAACGCAACAACGTTCTTTTCAGAAATTGGTATCGCCGCCGCCGCTTTTGAAAGACTTACAATGATAGAATCTTCAATTTGTTGTTTAATTTCTGGAGCAATATCAGCGTTTTGTACCGACCACATTGTTAGATTTTTGAACCAAGCCAATAAATCTCCAAAAGCAGATTGACCAGCTTCTAAACCTAACATACCCGGAATAATTGAGCCATCAACCTGTCCACAAATACCACGAACGAGCTTATCGCCAATTTCATCAAAAGGAGCAACCATCATGTCGCAAGTAGAAGTACCCATTACTTTTACCAAAGTAGCAGATTCAATTTCAACACCTACTGCACCAGCGTGTGCATCAAAAGTTCCTACAGAAATGATAGTATCAGTAGTTAATCCTAATTTATCAGCCCAAGCTTGACATAAATTGCCCATTGAAACATCGGCTGTATAAGTATCTTCAAATAGTCGTGAACGCAATGCTGCCAAACGACTATCAAATTTTCCTAAATATTCTTCTGAAGGTAAACCTCCCCACGACTCATGCCACATCGCTTTATGACCAGCCGCACATCTACTTCTTTTTACTGCATCAACATCGTTGCTTCCAATTAAAACCGAAGGAATCCAGTCGCAATGTTCCATCCACGAATAAGCCCCGTTAGCAATACTTTCATCTTCACGAGTGATGTGTAAAATTTTTGCCCAAAACCATTCTGATGAGTAAATTCCTCCTTCAAATTGCGTATAATCAACGCCACCCCAAGTACGTGAAACCTTATTGATTTCTGCCGCTTCATTTACAGAAGTATGGTCTTTCCAAAGTACAAACATTGCATTTGGATTTTCCTCAAAACCTGCTGTTAATGCTAATGGTTTACCTGTTTTATCAACAGCCACTGGTGTTGAACCTGTGGTGTCAACTGAAATTCCTTTCACAGAAGCAGGATTTACTTCGGGAGCTTTCGCTAAACAATCTTTAATTGTACCTTCCAAACCTTCAAGATAATCTAAAGGATGTTGACGGAATTGATTTTTGGCAGGAACACAATATTTTCCAGCTTTCCATCTTGGATAATAAAAAACAGATTGGCTGATTTCTTTGCCGTTTGAAGTATCAATGAGTACTGAGCGAACAGAATCTGTTCCATAATCAACACCGATGACGTATTGGTTTTTCATTGGTTAAATAATTTTTCGTGTCATCATGACACAATTAATTGTAATAAGATTGATTTTAGTTTTTTTGATAAAAAATAGAAAATAACCGAAATGTGAGATTAATTTTCATGGTATTTTACCATTTAAAGTCAGAAATAAAGTTGTGGAAATCGTTGAAATTATTTTTGTATTTTTCAGCGTCAAGTTGATAGAGCATTGCCTTTTTTGTTGCAGAATTTTCATTTTTCTCACCAGTATCAATTAATAATCCTGTTGAAATAATTTTTCTGCTAAAATTTCTACGATCCAAGTGCATATCATAAATTGCTTCATACAATTTTTGCAGTTGTGGAATCGTGAATTTCTCTGGCAATAATTCAAAACCAAGTGGGTGTAGGGCAGCTTTATAGCGTAACTGAGAAAGCGCCATATTGACCATTTTATTGTGGTCAAAAATTAAATCAGGTTTATCTTTAAAATTAAACCAATATCCATTCATCGAACGTGATAACTCAGAATCATGGGCATGAATATTAATCAAAGCAAAAAAACAAACTGAAACAGTACGCTCTACAGGGTCACGAGTGATTTCCCCGAAGGCTTGAAGCTGCTCCATATACACATTTTCAAGACCTGTTAATTCATTCAATACTCTTTTGGCTCCTTCCTCTAGATCCTCAGTTTCATTTAAAAATCCTCCCATCAATGACCATTTACCTTTTTCAGGCTCAAAGTTTCGTTTAATTAAGAGTAATTTCAATTCTTCACCATCAAAACCAAAAATAATGCAGTCGATGGCTAACAGAATCCGAGTATCATGTGTGTATTTTTGAAGCATAATTAAGAGTAATAAATTGTGTAAATGTAACACAATTTATTTAATACAACAAATTCTTTTAAAAAGAAAATTATCATACAAATGTAATAAATTGATTTTTAAAAAATTAGACTTGAATTTTAATTTGGGCTTTAATAAAAAAGACTCACATTCGAATAAAAATTATTCGAATGTGAGTCTTTAACTTAAAAGATTAATGATGAAAATTAAACTTTTAAAGTTTTAGAATTTTGATCTACACTATTATCCTTTGTTTGAACGATAAAGAAGTTTGCGTTACAACTTGGACATTTGTAGTATTTCAGGTCAGAAAAGTAAGATAGAAATAATTTTATGTGAAAAGGTCTTTTTACCCTGTCACAGTGGAGGTTTCCACAGCTAGGGCATTTGTTGACATTTGTCTTTCTTAAAGAATAGAATAAAAGAAAGAATGCCTGCAAAGCTATTATTGCCAAAACCGACAATAACAGTGGATTGTTAAGTAAACTTGTCATAATTTTTTGTGTGTGTTAATGGGCGGTAGTCAAATCGAAATACTTGCTTACCTGTTTTAAAAATTAAATTTAAGTGGCAGTTATGTTAAAGACAAAAGTTGTCATGTGTTACTCATATATTTCATCAACAATGAAATATTAAATAAATTATGTTGTCGGAAATGAGTAAAAATCAACAGTTTATACTCAAACTTATATGATTAACAATAACTTCTTGTCCTTTGATTTTTTGCTAAGTTCTATATTTTTTTTTTAAATGCAATATTGAATCGTTGAATTTTTGACTTAAAAGCCCTAAAAAGTACAAGAATTTATTAGCTGGTACTTTTTTGCAATAAACCGCTTTGTAAAGTGTTAATATATCTTGGATTTGTTTTATTTAAGAATGAAGGGTAGATTGAATATTCAAAGAAATGTTTTTGAGGGCTTGAATTTTAGTGCAAAACTAAGCTAATATTTTGACTCGGAGGTTAAGGAATTAATAAGATAATATAAGATAAAATACTTAGGATATTGCTTATGTTGGGCTGAGGCGATAGAAGAAATGCTTAGTTGGGTGATTTAATCCAAAATAATGGTAATTTGATTTTTCTAAGAAATCAAATTACTCCAAATGGAATTGAAAGGACTCTTTACTGAGTGTTTTTGAAGAATAAACAGCAGAAACAGTAGTCGCAATAAAGTTTGCAAGGGCTTCTATAGCTATATTGTTATTAGCGGGACGTTCTGTGAAAAAATTAACATTACTTTCGGTAGGAGTGTTCCAACCAATTTGTTTCAACTTCGCCAATTGTTCATCAGTTAGCTTACTTTCTTTCGATAAATACTGATTAGAAACTGCTTCACAAAATACATCTTCAGCTCCTTTAGAGCTTGCTGCTTGTATATAATAGTCTTTTGTAATATCAATGACAAAATAATTACTATCACCACCTTCTTTGAGAATTTTATTGATAGCTGTTTTAATGAGTGCTGTGTTCATATTTTTAACTTTTTGCCAAAGTTAAGTCGAATACAAGAATATTGGTATAACCTAAAGCCCCAAAACTTTTTCAAGCAATGAAAAAATTTTGGGGCTTTATGCTGAATTTGAAAGTATGCTAGTTGCTCTTTTTATTTTGAGCATCAATAATTGCACCTGTTCCTGCACCAACGCCAGCACCGATAACACCACCAATTAATGCACCTTTCAATGGTTTGTTGTTTCTTGAAATAATTGCACCCGATACTGCACCAACACCGCCACCAATCAAAGCACCTTTTACGGCTCCGCTCATTTTTTTCTTTTTGGCTACCGTAGGAGCAGAGGCTACTGTATTATTGCTAGTACTTGTACTTCCGCCTGCTGACACTTTGCTTGGAGTGCTTCTATTATTCGCAGTTACATTAAGTGCATTCAAGGAATCAATACTTGCTTGTTTTTGCGCTTCTAGTTTCATTGAGTCAATCACCATTTGTTTAGCTTCTAAAGCTGCTTGGTTTTTCATTGAATCAATCGCCATTTGTTTGGCTTGCTCTACTTCTGTTTTAGAATTTTGGTTACAAGAAACCATGATGAAGAAAGCAGATAAGATAATTAGGGTATTTTTCATATTATATTTTTGTTTAAGAATAATCTGTAATGATTCCTCAAAAAATTATTCCATGCTTTACTTGATAGCGTATTTTAATTTTTCTGGGAAAATGTGAGGAAATTATTCCACATTCAATAATATTTTTTTAATTAAAAATTTGATAAATTGAAGCCTAAACAAAATTTGCTATGGACAAAAGAATACATTCAATAGACTTTGTAAGAGGTTTGGTAATGATTATTATGGCGATAGACCATGTAAGAGATTTAATGCACATCTCTTCATTATCCGATGACCCTACCAATTTAGTTACTACCACTCCTTTTTTGTTTTTTACTCGTTTCATCACACATTTTTGTGCGCCAACTTTTGTTTTTTTATCAGGTACTTCTGCGTACTTGTCTTTTAAAAAACAATTAGATGTTAAGGCGAATCAAAAGTTCTTATTAAGTCGAGGATTATGGTTGATTCTTTTGGAATATACCATTGTTAATTTTGGTATTTGGTTCAATATTCATTTTAGTATCATTATGTCGCAAGTGATTGGTGCAATTGGCTTTAGTTTTATCATACTCGCCGCTTTATTAAGACTATCGCCCAAAAACATTGGTATTATCGGCTTAATTATTGTCTTAGGGCATGATTTAGTGATACAACTGCCTTTTGCTATCGAGAACCCTGTTTTGAAATTCATTACCTCATACCTTTTTGCCTCTAATCTTTTTCAGGTTACTCCCAATTTTGCTTTCTTAATATCTTATCCAATTATTCCTTGGTTAGGAATTATGTTGTTAGGTTATGCAAGTGGATTAATCTTTGAACTTTCAGCTGAAAAAAGAAGAAAATTATTATTTCAGATAGGGATTTCAATGCTAGTACTCTTTACTGCATTGAGATGGATAGATATTTATGGAGATGGAGCAAAATGGTCGGTTCAGAAAGATGCTGTATTTACGTTTTTGTCATTCATTAATCTTAGTAAGTATCCACCTTCATTATTTTATACTTTGGTGACTTTAGGTGTGATGATGTTAGTTTTAGCAAGTGTAGATAGCTTGAAAAACAAGTTTGTCCAAATCATTACTGTCTATGGGAAAGTACCTTTGTTTTATTACTTAATTCATTGGTATTTAGTACACATTACAATGATTATTGTAATGTTTTTGCAGGGCTTTACTTGGGAAGAAATGGACTTTGGTCCATTTGCTTTTGGCAGACCTAAAGGAATTTCAGGCGTAGAATTACCCATGATTTACCTTATCTGGTTATTGATAGTCATCGTATTATTTCCACTTTGTAAATGGTACGGAGATTATAAAATGGCACACAAAGAAAATAAATGGCTTCGCTATTTATAACAATAGCTTCCTTGTGATGAGATAATCTCATCACAAGGAAGCTAAACAATCTTATTTTGTCGGATTATCTTTGCTTTTAAGCCTTTTGGCATCTTTTAGGCTTTTGTTCAGCATCCATTCAATTTGCCCATTTACACTTCTGAATTCATCTGCTGCCCATTTTTCAATGGCTTTCATCATGTCAGCATCTATGCGTAAGGCAAAAGATTTCTTTTCAGCCATAACTTATTGATTTAAAGTGCCAGTATTAATCACAGGCTTTGTTTCACTATCACCACTTAGTACAACCATTAAGTTGCTTACCATTGTAGCTTTTTTATCATCATCAAAAGTGATGATATTCTTTGAACTTAGTAAAGCTAAAGCACTTTCTACCATTCCTACAGCTCCTTCCACAATTTTGTGGCGTGCTGCTACTACGGCAGAGGCTTGTTGTCTTCTAAGCATTGAGTGTGCAATTTCTGGTGCATAAGCCAAATAAGCAATTCTAGACTCGATTACTTTGATACCAGCAATTTCTAATCTTTCGCTTACTTCATTTTCTAGGGCAGCATTAATGTCATCAAAATTGGTACTCAATGTAATTGTTGCTTTCTCATCTTCAAAATGATCATAAGGAAAAGAACCTGCAAGTTTTCTTACTGCCGAATCTGTCTGAATCTTGATAAAACCAGTATAATTGTCAACTTCAAAAATAGCCTTAAATGTATCTTCTACACGCCATACTAAGATTACACTGATTAGTATCGGGTTTCCCATCTTATCATTCACCTTTACTTTGTCGCTTTCAAAATTGCGTGCTTTCATTGATAGACTTGTACGGCTAAAGAAAGGATTTATCCAGAACAAACCGTTTTGTTTGATAGTCCCTTTATATTCACCAAAGAGCAAAAGTACTTTTGCGCTATTAGGACTAATAATGATAAAGCCTTTTAAAATTAAACAAATCAGTACTGCAGCAAGAATAGCATCGAAAGGATGGTTTTCAATAATGCCAAAAAATAAGAAGGCAATACTTAATAGTAAAGCAATAATAGCAAGATATCCATTGATTGGATTAATGTGTTTTTCAGTTTTCATAGAAGTGATTTTTTGATATTAAAATGATATTACAATAATACCATAAAGTTGAACAATAACCTCCACGTTATAAGCCTAATATCCTAAAAAAATGATGAATGGTTTTAGTGAATGATTGGTGTGTGTAGTAAAATAGAATAGCCTCAAAAACCAAGATTTTTGAGGCTATTCTATTATGTAATAATTCAATTACTTCACTAGATACTTAGAGCTAATCCAACCTTCTATATCGTTTAGCCCATGCACGGTGTCTAATACTTCTACAAAGCTCCAATTACCTTCACGCTTTAACACAGTTACTTTGGTATTGGCTGGTAACATTTTGGTTACGGTCTCAAATTGTGTACCTGCACCTTTTCTGATATTTACTTCGGTACTGGTTTTGTAGAGGTCAAGCGTTTCATCTTTTCTACCCATTGCTTTTGACTTAAAGCTACCCATCGGAAAAGCAGGGCCTGGGTCACTTTTGCGGAAAGGGGCAATGTCTTCATGTCCTATTACATCTTTCAAAGCATAAGTCTTCACTAACAAAGTAGCCACATCTATTGCTACGGCTAATTGTTTTTCTGAATATTCATGCCAAGCCGCTTCTGTATTTTCGTTTTTATGTTTAGCAATAATCACATCATCTTCTGGTACAGTAGTTTTATCTACAGGACATACCCATTTGCCTCCTTGTCTTGCCAATCTTCCGCCATTTACTAACTCAATCCCAATCGAATAGCTATTTAATCCGTTCAAACCATTCCACTGACTAACACCTGCATGCCACGTAACAATATTAAATGGGGCAAACTGTGTGATGGTGCCATCTCTGTCAATCACCAAATGTGCCGAAGCTTTTGCTTCTGGCTTCAAAAACCATGCAATAGACCCCGCCGCTTTTGTAGCAGCCGTATAGTGCATTACTAAGTAAGTGGGCGTGTATTTGCTACCCTTGTTGGGTGTAGCACGGTAGCTCACTTGTTTGCCATCATCGGCAAAAAGTAAATGATTTAAAATTTTCATTAGCATTTTTAGTTTTGAGTAATAATGGTAAGCTTATTGCTATTTTAAGGTTTAGCCATATCTGGGTTTACTTTCTTCCCTTTTTTAGGAGCTTCTAGTAAATTAAAATTAAATAAGGAGGTACATTTTTCTACATCTGCCGGAAACATCAGTGCTATGCTATGAATTGTTTTTAATAGCTCTAATTCAAGTACTTTCCTATTGCTTGAACGTTCTACACGACTTTCACCTACTGTTCCCTTTTGTAATAATTGTGCATTACGGGTATCATGAAACTGACTATTAAATGCTTTTAATTCATTCCTGATTTCGTCACCAATTTGATTAGCATACAAATCTGCGGCATTACTTATTTGGATTAATAAGGCTGGTAATTTTGTTTGGGTTGCCGTAGAATATTCACTAATACCTTGCGGATAAAATGCTTGATAGGCAGCAGTATTTGTACAACCTACCGCTCTGGCAATTACACCATGATTTAAACTCATATAGGTCTTGAAGTTTTTAATGACTTCGTTCAAACCTAATGTTTTACCCTTCTGCAAAGCTAGGGCTGTTTTAATGACACCAACTTCATCACCAAGTGCATTTGCGGCAGGACTCAAAGCATTAATAAAGTCATTAAATTGATTGTTGACATTAGCTGCTTGCAGTTTAGCAATAACATCAATTGTAAATTCATAGAGACGAGGAGAAGTAATCTTTCTGTCTCCAAAAAAGTTTTCGAAAATTTTTAAAGGTTGTAGCATTGGCAAATAAAATTTAAAGTGTTATTGATTTATTTAATTATTGTTTATTACTATAGAATTGTCTTTAATCTTTTTTGTAGTCTATTTTTTAAGGCGACTATATATAATTTTTTATTTTAGGTCTATGTCTGAAATCGTCCATACATGAAATTCAATTTTTAGGTCTATGTCTGAAATCGTCCATACATGAAATTCAATTTTTAGGTCTATGTCTGAAATCGTCCATACATAAAATTCAATTTTTAGGTCTATGTCTGAAATCGTACATATATGAAATTCAATTTTTAGGTATGTGTCTGAAATCGTACATATATGAAATTCAAATTTTAGGTCTATGTTTGAAATCGTACATATATGAAATTCAAATTTTAGGTCTATGTTTGAAATCGTACATATATGAAATTCAAATTTTAGGTCTATGTCTGAAATCGTACATACATGAAATTTAATTTTTAGGTCTATGTCTGAAATCGTACATATATGAAATTCAATTTTTAGGTCTATGTCTGAAATCGTACATACATGAAATTCAAATTTTAGGTATGTGTCTGAAATCGTGCATATATAAAATTCAAATTTTAGGTCTATGTCTGAATTTGTACATATATAAAATTCGAATTTTAGACATATCACATTACTTGTAAATACAGATGATGAATTTTTAAATTAATAACTCATTTGTTTCTAAGTACTTAGTCGTGAATTACCCCTTGGAAGCTAACTTCTAATTCAATATTATTATTAGCATCTCCTATAATCTGAGATGGAAGTACCAACTTCCCATTGGCGATTTGCCAATCAAAAACAATTTTATCAAGGTCATTGCTAAAAAATCGCCATTCGTAAACACCATTATTATTCCTAATCTCTAGCCAATAGGTTTGTTGAGCAATATAATCAGTAGAATTGGCAGCAATTAGCTTCCCAATTTTTTGAACTAAGGGATACAATTCCTCCGCAACCCTTACCCACGGAGCGTTACCGATAGAAGTATAGGACATCGTATTAGTAATAGCTTTAATCATCTTGTTTTCATCAGAGAAGAAGCCTAATACATCTTGTAAAGCCTTATCACTATCCTCAGAAGCATCCTCCCAAGTTTTGATTAGATGTTTTAGCAAATCATTAGAATACAAAGCCCTTACTTTCTTAGTACTTTTTGCATTATCAGACTCCCAAAAATGAAAGTCAATCTGAAATTGCATTGGAGCATCGTCAGTAGCCATTTTGGGTAAAGAAAAAGAAATAGTAGGGTCAAAAAGGTTTTGTCGGGAATCACCTTTTCTGAATCTAACACCATTCTCATATCCTCCAGTAGTACTAAAACCACTACGAGTCATATAAACAGGAGGTTCATTAGAAGGCACTAAACTCTGAGTAGCATGTATCTGCCAAGTTTGAAATACTTCAATATCTCTATCGAAAGGATTAAAACTATTATCGCTAATTTTTAAGGCTTTGATACCTCTTAACTGAAATTGAAAGTACATTTTAGGAGAAAGTTAAATGGTTTATCAGATAGCGTATTGCTTAATATCAGGAAAATCAAGTAAAGAAAAATGTAGTACTATTATGCTTGATTATCAGTATATTAAAGCTGAGTAAATCTAAATATTTATCTAATTCAGGTCAAATAAAAGACAAAATATCTACACCAATTTTTATTAAACGGTAAATGGAGGGAATTGTGGAGGGGGATTTTGTAAAGAAAATAGGGGAGGAGGGAAAAAGAAAGGAAATATCATTAATCATTAGCGAGGTAATTATGTGCCTCGCTAATGATTAAGTTTTAATGATTTTGTAAATCTAATTCAAAATATAGCGTTCAATCACTTCTGCTACTCCATCATTATTATTAGAAGCTACAATTACATCTGCTTTATGGCGAATTTCTGGTGTTACATTGTCCACCCAAACACCTAAGCCAGCATATTCTATCATGGTTAAGTCATTATTGGCATTTCCTACGGCAATAATTTCAGCAGGATGAATGTTGAGTCTTTCGGCTAATCTCGCTAAACTTGCGGCTTTATCAATACCTTTTTGCATTACTTCCAAGAAAAAAGGCTTAGAGGTTGTAATACTTTTATGGTCGATATGCGCTTTTAGTTTATCACTCACTGTTGCCAAATAGTCAGGTTCTTCTAACATGATACACTTAATGGAAGGCTTATTAATTGCCTCTTTAAAGCTTTCAACCTTTCGTAAAGGCATACCAGTCAGATAGGCTTCAAGGTCAATATATTTTGATTCCGATTCAGTAATGATAGCACCGTCGAGATAGGCTAAAATATGTACATTGTGTGCTACACTAAAATCATATAATTCATGGAGATGTTCAGTACTAATACTTTGTTCAAAGAGTACTTCTTCGTTGGTCATATCTACAATCTCACCACCGTTGTAGGCAACAATATAAGAACCAAAGCTATGCAGGGATAAATCTTTGGCATAATGCGTCATGGCAGGAGTAGGTCTTCCAGAAGCAAGTACTACATAAACGCCCTTTTCTTGGGCATTCAAAATCATCTCTTTATTCTTCTCAGAAATCTGATGGTCGTCGTTAAGAAGGGTGTCGTCCATATCCAACACCAGCATTTTATATTTCATTCGTAAGGATTTTTTCTGCAAATTACGATTGAAGTATTGAAGACTAGCCATAATCTCAAAAAGATTATATACTTTCCTGATATTGATAGATTATCAATCAGTTATTGTTTATATTTCATGAAAAGAAAAATATCATAAAAAAGAAAAAACCTTATCAACCATTTCATCTAATATTATGAAAAATCCTATTTATCTATTACTCTTTGGTGCATTATTAGTAAGTTCTTGCGGAAATAATGCCGAAGTAAAAACATTGAGACAAGAAAACGAAGCACTAATTGCTGAGTTAAAAGCCTTGAAGGCAAATGGCGTGGCGAATGCACCCAAGTATATTTTGAAGATACGTTTAAAGCAATCACATTTTTCATTAAGTATCAAGAAGCATATTAAAGATGCTGTGAACGCTGTAGAATTTGAGTTGCCTGTAGATAAAGAGTTTTTTGATTCTGTCTCAGAAGGCACAGAGCTAGTTGATAAATTCAGATTTGGTTCTTTTGTTTTGTATGGTAGTTTTGGCGATTGGGAGATGACTGTGAAAGAAAAAGAAGTGAGGGAAGGGAAGCCTTGAGGTTGGTGTCTAAAAGTGAAAACAGGTTATTTTTTTAATTTTAAGTCTATTTCCCTACATTTCTATTAGACGGTGAATTAATTCACCGTCTAATAGAAAAATGTTTAATCTATTTTGAATTTAACCTAATTAATCTATTATAGACAACATCTGTTAAATAAAAGGCGTCATTTAGGGGCGTAAAATATTGTAAATCAAAATTTTAAATTCACAGTTCATCACTCACAATTCACAACTATTAATTTAACCCTTCATTTCTCTAAAAAAGCTTGTAATTTGCCAACAAATTTAAAATCCCTTGATGCGCAAATATTCTATTATCATTCCTGTTTATAATCGTCCCGACGAAGTGGAGGAATTACTTCAATGTCTTGTAAGGCAGACTTACTCTTTTTTTGAGGTAGTAATTATTGAAGATGGTTCTGTCAACAAATGTGAGGAGGTAGTAAATTCTTTTAAAGATAGCTTAGACATTCATTATTATTATCAACAAAACACAGGACAAGGCTTTGCCCGAAATACAGGTTTTAGCAAAGCGACCGGAGAGTACTTTATCATTTTAGATTCTGATGCTTTGATAGAAAATGATTATTTGGCGATTGTTGAGCAACAGCTAAATACTGAATTTTTAGACCTATATGGTGGTCCCGACCGTGACCATCCTAATTTTACGCCCATCCAAAAAGCCATTAGTTACTCTATGACTTCGGTATTTACTACAGGCGGAATCAGAGGAAGTAAAAAGAATTTAGGAGGGACATTCCATCCAAGAAGTTTTAATATGGGACTTTCCAGAGCAGTCTATGAAAAAACTAAAGGTTTTATCATTACCAGAATGGGAGAGGACATAGAATTTAGTATTAGGGCTATTTCTTTAGGTTTTAAATCGGGCTTAATTCCAGAAGCCTTTATTTATCATAAACGCAGAACCAGTTTTGTACAGTTTTATCGTCAGTTGAGATTTTTTGGCAAAGCAAGAATTAATATTAGCCGTTATTTTCCCAAAGAGTTAAAACTAGTACATACTTTTCCAATGATTTTTACGCTGGGGTGCTTCTCGATTCCGATTTGGTACTTCATTTTTACGCCATTCTTCAATCTGGGAATTGTACTGTTAGGTATTTATGTTTTACTGAACTTCCTAGATTCAACGATAAAAAATAAAAGTATTGAAGTAGGCTTGCTGAGTATTGTGGCAGTATTTGTGCAATTAATTGGTTATGGTATCGGTTTTATCACAGAAGGCTGGAAGAAATTATTTGAAGAAAAGGGTTTTAAACAGACGGGAGAAAAGATAGAATATCCTTCGTGAGTAATAGTTGTGAATTGTGAGTTAATAAGTACGAATTAACCTAAAGTAGCGGCAACCCTTGCGGTTGCCTTTTCATGCGTGGCAACCGCAAGGGTTGCCACTACCACGAATTATTGGTTAATAAACAAAAAGACCAGATTGAAATTTCAATCTGGTCTTTTTGTTTATGTTTGCTCATTGCTCAAAACTCAAAGCTGATAGCTACTAATAATATTTCTCAGCGACTAAATAGTTTTGTACATAGTCGTTCACGCCTTCTTCTAATGTTGTAAAGTTTTTATCATATCCTATTGATTGTAGTTTCGACATATTTGCTTCTGTAAAGTATTGGTATTTATCTCTGATATCTTCAGGAGTATCGATAAATGAAATGTTTTCTGGAACATCCAATGCTTTGAAAGTATTTTTCACTAAATCCAAGAAAGTGCGGGCTGTACCTGAACCAAGATTATAAATACCAGAATTGCGACGATGGTGCATTAAATAAATACATACTTCCACTACATCTTTCACGTAAATAAAATCACGCATTTGTTCACCGTCTTTGTAGTCATCATTGTGCGAGCGGAAAAGCTTCATCTCACCAGTATTTTTGATTTGGTTAACAGTATGCCAAATCACAGATGCCATTCTACCTTTATGAAATTCGTTTGGTCCATACACATTGAAGAATTTTAAGCCAGCCCAAAAGAAAGGTTGCTCTTCTTGTTTCAATGCCCAAATGTCAAAATCATTTTTAGATTCGCCATAAGGATTCAAAGGCTTTAATTGTGGAATTAAAGACTCGTTATCATCATAGCCAAATTCACCCAACCCATAAGTAGCAGCCGACGAAGCATACACTAATGGAATTTGGTAATCGTGACACTTCTTCCAGATTTTCTTTGAGTAATTCAAATTCAATTTATTGAAAATATCAATATTGAATTCAGTAGTATCTGTTCTCGCACCGATGTGAAAACAAAACTCAACTTCCTGATAATTTGCGTCTAGCCACTCAAAAAAGTGTTCTCTATCAACTCTTTCCTGAATTTTTTTACCATCAAGATTTTTATTTTTCTGTTCGTCAGAAAAATCATCAACGGCGATGATATAATTGAAATTATCTTGATTCAAACGCTGAATCAAGCAACTTCCAATAAATCCTGCGGCACCCGTAACAATAATCATAGAGTAGCAATTATTAAAATTGTATTTATACGTGTTAGGTAATTTTAAAAAACTATCAAAATTAAAATTAAGTTTCCATTTAAACTATACACTGATTTTGGAAAAAATATAATCTTTCCAAGATTTGTGTGAGTTTTTTACTTTTATAATTAAGTTCTTTACTGATTTTGTTCAAAATCGCTAAGTAAAAATGCTTATTGACGAAGATTGAATTTATTCATGAAAAGCGCATATTCTTTGATTTAATTTTTTTGAGAATAAATTCATCGTAATTTTGCATCCTATTCATATTTATAGGTACTTATTGCTACTGTTTTCCCAATAATACCTTCACTTGTAAACACTGAAAACAATGGTTTATGTAAGTCGTAAAGAGCATTTTAATGCTGCGCACAGATTGTATAATTTGAGTTGGTCTGAGGAGAAAAATCGTGAAGTTTTCGGACCTTGTGCTAATGTTAATTGGCATGGTCATAATTTTGAATTAATTGTTACAGTAAAAGGTAAACCAGACCCAGATACTGGTTTTGTGATTGATTTAAAAGTATTAGGCGATATTATCAAACAAGAAGTCATTGAAAAAGTAGATCATAAAAACCTGAATCTTGATGTAGATTTTATGCAAGGTAAAATGGCAAGTTGTGAAATTTTTGTGATGGAAATCTGGAAAATATTAGCACCAAAAGTATTAGAAGCTTCGGCTACAGCTAAATTGCATAGTCTTCAATTATACGAAACACAAAAGAATTTTGTAGAGTACTTCGGTGAAGAGTAATGATACTATTGATTTTGGATTTCGGAAATACGAAATTCGATGTATTTTGGGAAAAGTTCCGAAGTCCAAAATCCGAAATCCAAAATCAAATGAAATATTATATCATTGCTGGTGAACGTTCGGGAGATTTACACGGCTCGAATTTGATTAAAGGTATTCGAAAGCACGATGAATCTGCAGAAATCCGTGCTTGGGGTGGCGATATGATGCAACATGCTGGTGCAGAAATCGTAAAACATTATAGAGACCTTGCCTTTATGGGCTTCTTCGAGGTCGTAAAAAATCTTCCAACCATTTTAGGATTTCTTTCTTTTTGCAAAAAAGATATTTTGCAATTTCAACCCGATGTTGTGATTCTGATTGATTATGCAGGATTTAACATGCGAGTTGCCAAATTTGCGAAGCTCAAAGGCATCAAAACATTCTATTATATTTCTCCAAAAGTGTGGGCTTGGAATCAATCAAGAGCCTTGAATTTGAAAAAGTATGTCGATAAATTATTCGTCATCTTTCCTTTTGAAAAAGACTTTTTTAAAAAGTATGATTATGAAGTAGATTATGTTGGCAATCCGTTATTTGATGCCATTGCAGATTTTACACCAGCCAAAGATTTTAGAAAAGAAGCAAGATTAGGACAAAAACCAATCATTGCCTTATTGCCAGGAAGTAGAAAACAAGAAATAGAAGGAATGTTGGCGATGATGCTAACACAAGTATATCAATTCCCTGAATATCAGTTTGTGATTGCGGCAGTATCTAATTTGCCCAAGGAATTATATGCCCGTTGGCAATCTATCTTCCCAGTGAAAATTGTTGTGGATGATGCTTATAATTTACTATCTGTAGCTGATGCCGCTTTGGTTACTTCTGGCACTGCAACCTTAGAAACAGCATTGTTTAATGTGCCACAAGTAGTTTGTTATCGAGGAGGTTGGGCGGCTTATCAAGTTTATAAAAGAGTGATTAGAGTACCTTTTGTTTCTTTAGTGAATTTGATTGCAGGTAGAAAAGTGGTTACTGAATTACTCCAATATGATTTGACGAAAGAAAATCTTCAAACAGAATTGACAAAAATCACAATTGATAAAGAAAGTAGAGAAGAACAATTGAAAGGCTACGAAGAAATCAGAAATCTACTTGGCACCAAAGGCGCATCCGAAAAAGCTGGCGCTTTGATGGTGAATTATCTGAAACAGTAATCTTCAAACAAAAAAGGCTTCACAGAAATGAAGCCTTTTTTGTTTTAGTATTTTAAGTAATTGCTCACCCAAGTTTTTTTGTAGCCACCTATTTTATCGAAAAATAGCGCAATTTGTTTTAAATCAGCATGAGAATCAGTGCTTGTATAAAAAGGTTCACTGATTACAATTCCTTTAATAGAGTAATCAAAACCAATCATTATAATTGGGATTTCTGAGTTTTTTGCAATAAAGTAAAAGCCCATTTTTAATTTATCGACATCTTTTCTTGTTCCTTCTGGTGCAATTACTAAATGTAATTCCTCTTTAGAATTGTATAAAGTAGTCACAGCTTTTACTACTTGATTATTACTTGAACGATCGACAGGATAACCACCAAGCCAACGGAACATCCAACCAAACGGACCTTCAAATAATTCTTTTTTGCCAAGAAAGCTCATTTTTACACCAATCGCAGCACGAGCGCCAATTCCTACTGGAAAATCAACTGATTGTGCATGTGGAGCAACAATCAAAATACTTTTTTTAATATGTTTGGGAAACTCACCAACTAATTTCCAGCCAGCTAGTTTGAAAAGAAATTTGAATAAAAAATTAAACATTTTAATATGAATTGAAAATTAATATTTGTGTTCAATAACGATTGGCTATGTTTTGAAATTAATGCTTTCAAAACCAATAGTCAATTATTTAGCAGAAAAATCAATTTGCATAAATGGATAAGGTGTGAAGCAAAGAATAAAAATAATCAATGAAAGCCAACCTAATAATTGTCTTTTGAAATCTAATGGTTCATCAATTTCAACTTCTGGATGATAAATTCCTAAAAATCGACCAAGTAAAAATAAAAATGGCAAAAAGCCTGAAAAACCTTGTATGCTTGCAACAGATGGTATGTAAGTTAACAATAATTGACCAACAACTACGCTTAAACTTAATACCCAAGAAGTAAGTTGATTATCGGAAATTCTTGAAAAACAAATTCTTAGGAAAAGTACATAAGCCAATAGCCAAGTAAAAAAATCTGACTCAGATTGATAATAACCTGTTGCTCCGATGTTTTTAATGTCTTCAATCGTGAACAATCCAAAACCTGCAAAAAAGGCAAAAGCGATAAAAATAACTGGAGAAACGATATTGAAATTCTTTTTACCAATTAATCCATACAAAATATGTCCGCCATCTAATTGTCCGATTGGAAACAAATTCAATGCTGTAAAAAACAATGATAAATATCCAGCCCAAATCAAAGGATAGTGCATGATTTCAAAATTAGGAGGCAAAAGGTTGGGGTCGGCAACGTAATTTTTAAAGAATTTGAAGAGTAAATTATCGCCCAAGACTAATTGTCCATTCATAAATTTGGGGATTCTCATTACTTCACTTGGATAGTTTTTCCCAAATTGTTGATATTCTGGATGTACTGTAAAGATGTGTTCAAATGGAGGAAGATGTGTAAATCCATAGTACAAAACAACCAAAGCCACCACAAAACCTGCTAATGGCCCAGCGATTCCAATATCAAAATACTGTTTTCTTGAACGAGTTTTCCCTGTAATGCGAATGACAGCTCCTAAAGTACCAATACTTGTTGACAAAGCACTGAGCCACATTGGAATATAATAAGGAAGCGATGTTTTAATTTTATAATATCTTGCCGTGAAATAATGACCAAATTCATGACAAGTAAGAATGCCTAAGAAGGGTAAAGAGAAATTTAATCCTTGCCAGAAATCGTCCGGAAAATGAAGGAGGTAGGGCTCTGGTACAAAGAAAAAAGCCTTGGCAGTCATTGCTTCTGCGCCTGCCAAGGTTGTTGTGATTAAAGTAACGATGAAAAGAACCGCTTGAATAATCTCTTTTTTATACTTCATTTGAAAATAAATCTAAAATCGTAAATTCTTGGGGAACAATTTGCTTGGTTTGAATACCTAAAGTAGCTGCTCCTTCTAAATTTGCTAACAGGTCATCCAAGAATAAGGTTTCAGAAGCAACAAGGTTTGCTTGTTTGAGTACCTCTTCATAAATATCCACTTCAGGTTTTAGTTTTCCCATCTCATAAGATAGAAAAACATGATCAAAAATTTCACTGAAGTGTTTTACGCCTGCACAACGTTCTAAAATTCTTTCAACTTCCAAAAAATGGATATGACTAGTATTTGAAAGGATATAAATTTTATATTTTGTTGCTAATTTTTTGATGAGTTCAATTCTCGCAGGGTCGATGTTCATCAATAAACCGCAAAAAGCAGTATCAATTTGTTCATCACTTGCACTGATTTTGAGTTCTTCACGAATCTCCGCTCTGAATTCAGCATCAGTCAATTGCCCTTTTTCGTATCTCGACCAGATTTGTTTTTCTTTCAAAATTCTTTCACTTTCTCGCCAATTTACATTTTCAGAGATTTCAGTAAAAGCTTTGAATGTTCTTTCAAAGTCAATGTCGATAATGACGTTTCCTAAATCGAAGATGATATTTTTCACTAATTGTATGCACCCATGCCACCGAATTTATCAACTCTTTGGTTGATTCTTTCGATTGGACTAAGTTTTTGAAGTTCAGAAATAGTATTTAGAATTACTTTTTTAACGGTTTGTGTGGCAGTTGCATAGTCAAGATGTGCGCCGCCAAGTGGTTCAGGAATAATTCCATCGACTAAACCATTGTTTAACATATCCGTTGCTGTTAGTTTCAATGCTTCTGCTGCTTGTTCTTTGAAATCCCAAGAACGCCATAAAATTGAAGAACAAGATTCTGGAGAAATTACAGAATACCAAGTATTTTCTAACATCAATACTCTGTCGCCAATGGCAATACCTAATGCACCACCCGAAGCACCTTCACCAATAATAATACAAATTACAGGTACTTTCAACATGAACATATCACGGATATTTCTTGCGATTGCTTCACCTTGACCACGTTCTTCGGCTTCTAAGCCAGGAAAAGCACCCGGAGTATCAATTAAAGTAACGATAGGTTTTCCAAATTTTTCCGCCATTTTCATTAAGCGAAGTGCTTTACGATAACCTTCAGGATTTGGCATTCCGAAATTACGTAATTGACGTTGTTTGGTATTTCTACCTTTTTGCTGACCGATAATCATGACCGTTTCGCCATCAATTTTACCAAAACCACCAACCATTGCTTTATCGTCTCCAACGTTTCTATCGCCATAAATTTCGATAAATTCATCACAGATATTTTCGATATAATCTAAAGTGTAAGGGCGTTCTGGATGACGAGAAAGCTGTACTCTTTGCCAGCGGGTTAGATTTGTAAAAGTTTCTTTTTTTAATTGTTCGATGTTTGCTTCCAATTGCGAAGCCGCAACAGTAACATCAACATTATTATCAATTGCCAATTTTTTCATTTCAGCTAGTTTCGACTCTAGCTCGGCAATGGGTTTTTCAAAATCTAATAAAGTACGCATATTTAGTTTTTTACGGTTATAAAATTATCCGTTGACTATTTTTAGGAAAGGTAAATTTCAGTGATTTTAACTGAAGTTTAAAAAATATTCTCGCAAAATTAGACAAATATCAACCTAAAAGAAAAGACTGACCAAATTTTTGAGATTTGAGCAGTCTTTTCTTTTACTATAAAATATATTCTTGTCCCATTTCTGGAATTTCGATATCAGAATATCCTTCGTCTTCAAGCAAAGCTTTGAAAGTATTCATACTTTCTTCTTCGCCATGAATTAAAAATACTTTTTTAAGCTTTTTAGGCGATTGTTTTTTGACAAAATTAAGTAAATCTGTTTGGTCTCCATGACCCGAAAAAATATCTATTTTCTCAACATTTGCTAGTACTGGGTATTCTACATCCTTGATTTTTAGGGATTTCTGTCCGTTCATTAAACGCCAACCTAAAGTGCCTTCAGAAGAATAACCTACCAATAAAATAGTACAATATACATTGTTGATATTGGCTGCAATGTGTTGTTCTACTCTACCACCAGAAATCATTCCTGAAGCCGAAATAATAATACAAGGCTCGGCATAATTCGAAATGGCTTTACTAGATTTTTCACTTTGAATGTATTGTAAATTTTCAAAATCAAATAAAGAATCATTTTCTTCTTGAAAATCTCTGGCTTCTTTGTTGAGTTGCTTGATGTTTTTCTGATAAACTTTAGTAGAAGCATAAGCTAAAGGGCTATCACTGAATACTTTAATAGGAGTAAAGCCTTTTTCAGAATACAATCTGTTTAAAGTATAAAGTAACGCTTGCGTTCTACCAATTGAAAAAGCTGGGATAATTAATCTTCCCGGAATATCAATACAAGTTCGTTGAATAATTTCCGCTAAAGCATCTTCTGGCGTTTTTTTATCTTCGTGCAATCTGCCACCATAAGTAGTTTCACAGAGTAAATAATCTACTTCTGGAATTTCAGTAGAAGGGTCAATATGAAGTGGATAATCTTTTCTACCAATGTCTCCAGAAAAACAGATACTTTTCATTTCACCATTTTCTTGCACTTCAACGATAATGTGTGCTGCACCAAGTAAATGTCCAGCAGGAATAAAGGTCACCCAAGCATTATCAGCAACTCTGAAACGTCTATGAAATTGAAGTGTGACAAAATTTGCCATGGCATCTTCAACATCTTTTTGTAGATATAAATCGCCCTTGATGAGCAATCTATCCATCTTTTTTTTCTTCTTCTTGCTATCTCCTTCGGCTTGTTTTACTTTTTTTAAGTTTAAGTTAGCCGCATCGTATAATAAAAGACTAGTTAAATCAGCGGTTGCTGAAGTACAAAGTACTTGCCCTTCATAACCTTCACGATATAACATGGGTATATTTCCAGAATGATCTATATGTGCGTGTGTAAGTAGAACTAAATTTACTTGAGAGGCCTCAAAAGGGAAAAATGCTTTATTGGTAACAGGTTGTGTATAATCAACTTCTCGCCCCATATTTCTTCCACAATCAATTAGAATCTTAAACTCATCATCTAATTCAAGTAAATACATACTACCCGTCACCTGCCTCGTAGCTCCCCAAAAAGTTAATTTCATTATATGTATTTTATGTTTTAAATCCTTGTTGGTAATTAGTGCAATCCTACAAAGATATTAAAAAGAGCTTCAAAAGTCATGGATGTATTTTCTCAAAATTGAAAATATAACCGAAAGTATTTGTCAATCTGTGATTTATCCTCCAAAATTTTGTGTGATTCTACTAAAAGGACTGTTTTCAGTTTTGTATGGATTTTTACTAAGACGAATGGCGCATCCCATTACTTTATAATTTTTGTTTAAAAGATTGGCACGATGTCCGGGCGAACTCATCCATTCGTTTACAATATTGGTTGCCAGTTCTTTATAGGTTTGCATTGGGATTGGTCTTTCTGTGTTGCAATCAATATATTGAAAATCTCCACCTTTTCTTTTGGGTTCAATAATACAAAAAGTATCGTACTTCGACTGGATGATGTCAAATTCCGCAATATTTTCAGCCATTTGAGAAAACTCATTGGTTTGGCTCAATACTCTTTTCGATAAATTTCTATTGTTTTTACTGTAAGGATTCTCGTGGCTATAGAAATTCTTGGAAATCATTGCTTCTGAGTGTTCACTAGCGATACGGTGTAATATCGGAGAATATGAAAAGAGCGGGAGACGATATTTCTTTCTTTGCAAATTACTAGCCTGAAATAGAGCAGCATCTAATAATTCATAATTCGGATTTCGAGCATCAATGACTTGATTGGCAATTGCAGATTTCAGAAAAGCGTCGGCATTGCTTTCATAAAGAGAAGAATCTGATTGGAAAAAGATACTTTCAACACAGATTGCGATTAAAAAAAGATACTTCATACCTATTAAATGTTTTATTATTTAAACGTATGAAGTATCTATGATAGTCTATTTTGCAAAATCAGCCGCTAATTTATTTAATGTTTCATCAGAAGCTTTTCCAGAAGTAATCACGGTGCGATAACGGAAAGTAACCGATTGTTTTGGCGCTAAAGTAAAATTTAATTCTTTTTTATCTTTGCTGAAAACTTTTTCACCCAAAGGATTGGCAGCAAAAAGACCATAACCACGAGCATGCCAAAATGTAGGATAATTTACATTTTTTGGATGGTCGATAATAGCGATAGAAATATCCTCATCTTTGATTTTTCCAGCTAAGTTTGTCCACTTTCCACGTGTACTCCAAACATTTTCACCTTCGATGCCTTCGCTACTTCTGTAATTACCAGTAATGCCCGTATTGTCTAATTTATCAACTTTGGTTTCAATACCACTTGCATCAACAAAAACATCAGGTTTATCAGATGGATGTTCTAATTCACGAGCTACTCTGATGGCAAAAAAGCCATCTTTTACGTCTTTGAAAACAACTTCTTTATCTTGTGCCGTTAAAGTTGTAATTCTATCAATAATACGTTGGTCACCTTTTGAATGGAAAACATAAATAGTTTTTTCTTTCAATAATAAATTTCCTTTTCCGTCATTATCAATCCAATCTGCCGTAACAGCTAAACTAGCTTTGCCATTTCCACCTTTACTTTCTACGATGCCAGTATGTTTAATTGTTCCATATTTAGAGCGGTCTTTGATTGCTGTAGAGTTATTCCAAAAATCGAATCCATTTACAGATTCATAATTAAGCCACATACCAACATGATGCGGGTGGTCAACTCTTTCACCAGCACGAGTAGCAAAAGGATAGCCACGTGTAATGGTCGTGCCTTTCGATGTGAGAATAGGAAACAATACTGGTTTTTTTAGAATAGCATCACTTGGATAGAAATAAGAAGTAAAAGGTTTGTTATCTACCAATACATCTACTTTGTTTTCAGCTTCTTTAACAACAAGTTTGATTTGGTCTTTTTTCTGTTGAGCCATTCCGAATTGATAACCAAATAAAAGTGAACAAAGCAATAAAACGTTTTTTTTCATGTGTATTTTGTTTGAGAGTTATTTCATTTAATTGTTTTATGCTATGGAAAGCAAAAAATGCTTTTTTTTTACTTGAAAGAGTCAAAACTTCCTTTATTTCTGATTATCAAATTCAACCAATATAATACTCCAATGAAAATAATAATTTCAAAAGCGTATTCTAAGGTGAAACGGATTTCAGCGAAATCTTTAAATTGAAGGAAAGGTTTGCCCGTTCTGAACCATAAAGAAGGTTGAAAAGCAGCGACAAATTGTATGAAAAAAGTAATGATTAAGAATTTTTTATCTTTAAAAAAATTAAAGCCGAAAAGTAAAGGCATTGCATAGATGAAAATATAATTGGCATAAGAACCAATTTGAATAATCATCATCAAACCAAAAATTACTATCCAGATTTTTGGTACAAATTGCTGAATATTTAAATTCTTACTTAAATACGTTTGCCATAAAGCAAAAGAAAGAATGACGAAAAGCCCAAGCCAATTCAGAAGTTTGATATTATTAGTAAGATTTAATGACCAAATAAAAGGATTAGCGATCGACCAGAAATTAGGCGCCATCGGTTCTTGAGCAAGGCGAATAGGCATCAAGAAAGAAGTACCACCATAGTAAAATAAAAAGATAAGTACTGGCAAACCAACGATGCAATTACCAATGATAAATTTTATTTTATTATTGACCTTCAGAAATACTAAAGGAATAAATAACACAAAAAAGGCTTTGGTGGTTAATAATCCTAAACCTGTGATGATGCCTAATATCAAATCAGATTTTTTTCTTTGCCAACAATAAATCATCAAACAAGCGAAGCCCCACATCCAAATATCTTCTTGCCCACCAATAATACAAAAAACAAAAGGAGCTGGCAAGAGTAAGTAAATTAATGCTTTAAATAAATCAGAAGCTTGGTTTTTGGAAGAGAAAGTATTTAACGTAAGCCATAGAGTCAATAATTCTACTAAAACCATTGTTAAAGTTACAGCTTCGGCAGTATCCCAAATATATAATAACAAAGCGGTAATATATGGAAAGAAAGGCGAGTACAAGGATTCAAAATCTCTGTAAACCAATTTGAATTTACTGGCTTCTTGTGCTGATTTCCAGAAAATATAAACATCAGATTGTGCCTTTAGATGAAGTACAATATAAATGATAACAAATGGAATTATCCTAAACAAGACTGATATTAGCAGGAAAGATTTTAATTTTCCCAGATTACTAAAAAGTTGTTCTAGCGTTGTTCTGAATCTGAACGATAAGAAAGCAAGAAAGCAAAGTCCTGAGGCGATTAGTACTTTAAGGTAAACAATTCCATAAGTAGAGATGTCCATCATATTTTAAATATTATTATTTATACCGATAGGGTTTCTTTTTAGGTTTTTGATTTATTTGAAGGAAATCAAAGATAATGAGTAAGGAAAGATTTTAAATAAATTACTTGTTTAAGCATAGACAAATTTAGGGCTGTTTTATTTAAAAATTGAATTTTAATAAGTTTCAAGTAATAAAAATACATTGACGGCTTTTATTGGAAGACTAAATAAAATAAATAAACATTGAAAAATGAAGACAAAATTATATTTTTTCAAGATAGCTTTTGAAAGCAAGTGTTTAGCCTTATTTTTGAATTCTAAATTGGTTGTGTAGTTGTTTTTATTAGTTTTTAGTTGTTGATTTACCCAAATTTTATCAGAGTTAATCACAATTTGGCAAATAGCTATTTAACCATTTACCAAAAACAGTAAATTTTCCTATAATAATAAAAATGGCAGAAATCATAACCATGCCCAAAATGAGCGACACCATGACAGAAGGTGTTGTTGCAGAATGGCTCAAAAAAGTTGGTGACCCTTTAAAGACTGGTGACGGCTTGATTGCAGAAATCGAAACAGATAAAGCGACTATGGAGCTTGATTTGGACGAAAGAATGGATTTGAGCAATTTCAAAGATTGCCGAATTTTATACATTGGTTTAGAGAAAGGTAAGGCCGTACCAGTAGATAGCATTATCGCTATTATCGGTGAAAACGGTGAAGCTTACGAACATCTTTTGACTGGCGGTACTCCTGCCAAAGCGGATGTTCCTGCTACTCCAGAAGCACCAGCGGCAGTGGCTGAAACAGCTGCTCCAGCTGTAGATACTTCTAATATTAAAGCAGAAGTAATTGGAATGCCTAAGATGTCGGACACGATGATGGAAGGTACTTTGGTTACTTGGTTAAAGAAAGTTGGTGACTCAATTAAAGCGGGAGATGCTCTTTTGGCTGAAGTTGAAACCGATAAAGCTACAATGGAATTTGATTTAGATAATTTCATTGATGTTACTAAATACAATCCTTGTACTTTATTGTACATCGGTATTGAAGAAGGTAAAACAGTAAATGTAGATGATGTTATTGCAGTAATCGGAGAACCTGGTGCTGATTTCCAAGCTTTATTAAGTGGTGGAAAAACAGCTTCTGCTCCAGCAGCTGTGGCTCCTGTTGCTTCAGCAACGCCTGCACCAGCAGCAAAAGTAGAAGAAACTGTAGTTGTATCTGATGCAGATGGAAGAGTAAAAGCTTCTCCATTAGCAAAAGCTTTAGCGAAAGATAAAGGTATTAATATTGCACAAGTAAAAGGAACTGGTGAAAACGGTAGAGTAGTTAAAGCTGATGTTGATAGCTTTGTTCCAGCTGCGGCTGCACCGAAAGCAGAAGCACCAGCAAAAGCTGCTGCGGCTAAACCAGCTTTTGTTCCAGTAGTTACTGGCGAAGAAAGTTATGAAGAATTCCCAGTGAATCAGATGCGTAAAACGATTGCACGTCGTTTGGCAGAATCTAAATTCTCTGCTCCAGAATTCTATTTAACCATGGAAATCAACATGGATAAAGCAATGGCTGCAAGAGTATCAATGAATGAAATTTCACCAGTAAAAATTTCATTTAACGATATGGTAATCAAAGCTGCTGCTGCTGCCTTGACTAAACATCCAAAAGTGAATTCTTATTGGTTAGGCGATAAAATCAGAATTAATCATCACGTACATATTGGTATGGCTGTGGCTGTTGAAGATGGTTTATTAGTGCCAGTAATTCGTTTTGCTAACACTAAATCACTTTCTCAGATTTCTGCTGAAGCGAAAGATTTAGGTGGAAAAGCTAAAAATAAACAATTACAACCTAAGGATTGGGAAGGAAATACTTTCACTGTAAGTAATTTGGGTATGTTCGGTATCGACGAGTTTACTTCTATCATTAACCAACCAGAATCTTGTATTTTGGCAGTTGGTGGTATCAAGGAAACTGTTGGTGTGAAAAACGGACAATTCTATGCTACTAACGTAATGAAAGTAACACTTACTTGCGACCACCGTACAGTTGATGGTGCAACAGGAGCTGCTTTCTTACAGACTTTCAAACAATTATTGGAAGATCCATACAAATTGTTAGTCTAGTCTTTAGATACAATATAGTAAAAGCGGGTGAAGATTTATTTCTTCACCCGCTTTGTTTTTAGGAGATTCTGTTACTTAAAATTCAGGAAAGTATAAAAATAATCTTTATCAGCTTTGGGAATTTGTTTTAATGCTGTGTTTTTATAAGTAGGATTGGTTGTTTCCCAAGCGTCTGGAGTGATGTGTATTTCTTGATAAACACCATCTACATTGGCTCTGAGCCATACTTCAGTTGGTTCGATACCTTCGGTTCTCCAACACATAGCCTCTAGTTTTTTCTTTCCTACTTTTGTACGGCAAGGTAGAATATTTGGTGAATCTGCCCATTCTACAGCCTTATGTTTAACCCAATGAACATGGTCGTAACTTTGTTCGGTTTCCCAATATTGAGGAACCATGTCAAGATAAGCATCAGTACCACCATTTGTCATTAACATTTTTATTCCTGCAAAAAAACCAATGTAAGTATCATGTACTTTATTATCAATAAATGAATTTTTATCCCATTGATGTAAATCAACATTATTCATGTAATTGATTGTAACAATATCAAAAGCATAGCGTCTTCCTGCCATTCTGCCTCTATGTTCCATTACTGCATCTGGAACAATATTCCCATTAGCCAGTTTTACATAAGGATTTAAGCCTATTGGACCTTTATCAGCAATCACTTTGGTTAACATCTTATTTCGGCGATTATTAAGTTTGTATCTACAGTACCAAGATTGCCATTCGAGCAAAGTCCCTGCTCTGGCTAAGAAATGCTCAGTATTTCTCGTTACTCCGTATTTATTAATAATGATGCTATTTCCATTGCCTAAATCAAAATTTTCACCCTGTCTTGAAAATTCATTCGAATAAAACGAAACTTCGTTACTTGGAATAATATTGGGGTAATCAATCGGTCTTTTATTGACAACTCCCTTTGAAGGAATTGAAATAGGAGGGGTGGATGCTTGCCAATCTTCAGAGAATTTAGCTTTTCTACTGGTATAATTGCCTTCACTATCTGGATAATAGAACATTGCATTTGCGCCAGTATCTCTATCGTGAATATACCCCAACGTATTAATCGGTCCTCCATAATCAGAAGAAATATCGCCTGTAGTATTTTCAGCCATGCCGATAAGTAATGCTCTGTGAAGTTCATCACCATAATCGGCTGTTCCATCTTCAACATCAATCGCCACCAATCCTCTGTGTGATTTTCCTTTGATATTATCTCCCCAACCCATAGTAGCATCCAAAACAGTAGAACGTCCAAAATCATAAGCACCTTCTATACCAATACTAGACAATTTTTTACCACCTTCTAAGCTTCCCTCAAAAAATCTATGCTGATAAGGAATTGTACTAATAAACTCTTGATAACTTTTGCCAACTACAGGGTCAATGTCTTTTTGCCAAGCTCTTCCATGTTCCAAGTCATAAGAGTGAATATATTCAAGACCTCTTTTACCATTTCCATGATAAAATTCTGGTACAATAGTGGCATTGCCCATCAAACCAACGTCCCAAGGATTAAGGTGATTATCCGTAAAAGGCTTTCCCCAAAAATTCCACCATACAGCCCATTTCGGTCTGATATAACCTTGGGCATTTGTATAACTAGGTATTTTAAAAGTACCAATTAGGTTCAATGGAAGTTCATTTACTTTTGTTTGGATGGCGATTTCCTTTGCTACATTACTAATTGATAAAGGAGTATTGGTGATTGTTTTTGTAGGAAGTGGCAGTGTCTTTTTTGAAACATCATTAATCTTTTTATCCGATTGTTGTGCACATGAAACAAAAGAAATGAGAAAGAATAGCGAGAATGTTTTTTTCATTTTTAAAGGAATTAGATTCAATTCATAACTAAAATAGTAAATAGCTTTGCAATGTAAGCTTAAATTTTATTGATAACGAACAAGAAGACAAACTAGCGCATTTTTATTAAATATTAGAAACTGATTTTCTAGAAATAAGATTTTTTAAGAGAGAAAAAAGACCGAAGGATTTGAAAACTGTAGTAAATAAAAATAAAACGACACTTTCAGGATGAAAGTGTCGTTTTATTTTGCTGAAATAGCTCTTGTAGTCCGTACGGGAATCGAACCCGTGTTTCATCCGTGAAAGGGACGTGTCCTAACCCCTAGACGAACGGACCATTGTGGGGTATAATAAAATTTACTTTTAATGAACTTCAAACAATGTTTACCATTGTTTTTGTAGTCCGTACGGGAATCGAACCCGTGTTTCATCCGTGAAAGGGACGTGTCCTAACCCCTAGACGAACGGACCATTGGGTTATAATAATTTTCACTTTACTATCACAAAACATTTTTTGTGATTAGAATTAAAAACCCTCCATATTGATATGAAGGGCTTGTTAACTTCTTGTAGTCCGTACGGGAATCGAACCCGTGTTTCATCCGTGAAAGGGACGTGTCCTAACCCCTAGACGAACGGACCATTGGGTTAAAACGTTTTTGATGATGTGAGTATCATTGTTCGTTTTTCGTGGTGCAAAGGTAGGAGTAATTTTTTGAATACACAACCTCAAAATAAAAAAAAATCAACAAATTGTTAAAGTTGTTGATTATCAAAAGATTGCAAGATGAAATATTGTAATCTTTTTTTTAATAGTTTAGAAAGTAATATTCTACTTTTTTTAAATATAAATATATTCTAAATTTAAACTCATAAAATGCCATTTTTATAAATCAAATTTCCTTCCTAAATAATGATTCAGTCAAAAATAAACTCACTAAACTCAAAAATTGCTTGGGAAAAAATCCGTGCAGATACTGAGCTTTTCGGTAATTTCGAGAAAAATGTTTTGCCAGCTTACATGAATACTTGTAGATGGTTTGCTGGAAAAGCCAGAATTCAAAAGGCTTTTAAAGTAACAACAGCTTTGGAAATTCCGATTGAAGAATCAATGGCATTGTTGATGATTGTGACTGTTTCTTATGAAGATGGTGAGGTTGAAAATTATTTATTACCTGTTTCATTCATTGATGCGAGTCATAATAAAGATATTGCTCCAAAAGGAATTATTACTTTGGCATACATCAATAATAAAAGAGGAATTATTGTAGATGCGATTTATGATGAACGTTTTCGACAAGCAATATTTTACCATTTAGCACATGCTGAAAATATCGGGCAAGCCAATGGAAAAATAGATTTCACCCGTGGAAAGGGTTTTTTAGGAGAAGATATTAATGCTCCAATTTCCTCAAGAGTTTTACCTGTTGATTCTTCCAATTCTGCGATTGTTTTTGGTGACAAGTATTTCTTGAAACTTTACAGGAAATTGTTTACAGAAACCAATCCTGAAGTAGATATGGTTGAATTCATTACCGAACACTCTAATTTTGCTTTTATTCCTGCTTTTGCTGGGAGTTTGGTATGGAAAGAAGAAAGTCAGCCAGATATTACGCTTGGCATGATGCAGCGAATGGTAGAAAATCAAGCAGACAGTTGGGTACAAACGGGCGAACAATTGGAAGATTTTGTTGACGCTTTTATGGCAAAATCATTTTCGATTAAAGAAGAAGTATTTCAACAAGTAGAATTACTGGCGCAACGAACCGCTGAAATGCACTTGGCTTTGTACAATACTGAAGCTGATAAAATGTTTGTTCCTGTAAATTTTGATGATACATATCGTAAGTTTTTGCACGATAGATTAACCAACCTTTTAGATAAAAGATATAATCTGCTCATTGATAATTATACAAAAATCACAGATGCCGTGACCCGAAAATTAGCTTGGGATTTTATGGAAGCCAGAGAATTGATTGATGAATTTGCAGATGGAATTTTAACTAAACCAATTCTTTCTCAAAGAATCAGAATTCATGGAGATTATCATTTAGGACAAGTATTAGCTACACAAAACGATTATATTATTATTGATTTTGAAGGAGAGCCAGAAAGCTCTATTACCGACAGGAAAATTAAACATTCTCCTTTAAAAGATGTAGCTGGAATGATTAGGAGCTACCATTATGCTATTTCAGCAAAAATGTTGAATGATGCTATTGCATTAAAATTTGAACCTCATCGAGTACAAACGGTAGCAGACCGCTGGTATAAATTGATTCAGCAAACTTTTATGGATAAGTATTTGGATACTTTTGGGCATCCACATCCATTGTTCAAGAATAATAATGAAATAAATTTTTTAATGTTGATTTACTTATTAGAAAAAGCCGTTTACGAATTAGGCTATGAAATTAATTATAGACCCGATTGGGTTAAAATACCGTTGAAAGGAATTGTGAATGTGATTCGTGAAATTGAGAAATTAAAAATGTAAGATATTTAATTGGAAAAAACCTAAGCCTCAAACAAGCTTAGGTTTTTTTAAGTGTTTTTGAAGACAAAGTACTTTGACTTTTGTTTCATAATTCTTTCAAACAAGGTTTGTAATTGTTGTTTTTTAAATAGTATTAAGTAAAAAAAAGATTAGATATGTAAGTTTTTTTGTTTTTTGACCACGAACAGATTAATATTGTCCACAAAATTTGCTTCTTCAGAAGATTAAGCAAATTTCTTTCTCCAATTAAACTTAGCACTTTTTAGAAAGAAAACTAAGATTTTTATAAATGACAAAGTCGCAGCTTTTTGAGCAAATTTTACAAAAACAATCATATCTGTGTATTGGTTTAGATACTGATATTCAGAAGATTCCCCGACATTTACTTCAAACAAAAGACCCAATTTTTGAGTTTAACAAACAAATTATTGATGCTACTCATCAATATGCGGTTTCATATAAACCCAATATCGCTTTCTATGAGGCTTTTGGTGCTAAAGGCTGGGAAAGTCTTCAAAAAACATTAGAATACATTCCAAAAGAATGCTTTACTATTGCTGATGCAAAAAGAGGTGACATTGGAAATACTTCAGGTTTATATGCTAGAGCATTTTTTGATGAACAATCATCGGGATTAAACTTTGATTCTGTTACTGTGGCACCATACATGGGCGAAGACTCTGTAAAACCTTTTCTTGAATTCGCTGATAAATGGGTTATCTTGCTAGCGCTTACGTCAAATGCTGGAAGTAAAGACTTTCAAACACTTTCGTTAACAAATGAAAAACAACTTTTTGAGGAAGTTCTTACAAAATCTCAGGAGTGGGGCAGTTCAGAACAATTAATGTATGTAGTGGGTGCTACTAAAGCAGCAATGTTACAGAAAATTAGGAGTATTGTTCCTGAACACTTTTTATTAGTACCGGGTGTTGGAGCACAAGGAGGAAGTTTAGAAGAAGTATCTAAATTTGGGATGAATAAACAATGCGGTTTATTAGTTAATTCATCAAGAGCAATTATTTATGCCTCATCTGGTGAAGATTTTGCTGAGAAGGCAGCTCAAGAAGCGAAAAAAGTACAAACAGAAATGCAAACGTATTTGGCTACTTATTTATAAAAAAATTGGACTTTAAACCCATCAATATGCAAAATCAAAGTGAAATAAAACTTCTTGCTGAAGCTCCTTGGCATTTAACAGGGAATGCTTACGCAATGATTTATAAGTTTCCGAAAGAGTTTGTTATGGAAAATGGATTTATGGAAGATTTTCAAAAAAGTAGATTTTTAGGATATTTTGGAACAGTAATGTTAGTTGATTACCAATCTTCAAATGTTGGTAAATATCAAGAATTACTTTTTATTCCAGGTATGTTTACTTTTGATTGGGCAAAGGTATTTTCAATCAGTAAAATATATGTTTCTTCTGATGAAAGTGTTTTAAACGGAAGAAAAAATTGGGGAATTCCAAAAGAAAAAGCTGATTTTGAATGGTCAAATGAAGCAGATGGTAAAACAAGTGTAAAGGTAAGGTTAGATAATAAAATTATTTTTGAGGCAAAATTTAATAAAAACTTTTTGTCTATTCCATTAAAAAATAACTGGTTCACTTTTAAATTGGCTCAAAAATCAGATAATAATTTAATGATTACTCCTTTTAGTTTTAATGGAAAAATTAAACTTTCAAAAGTTAATAAAGTATTTGTTGATGGAACTCACTTTCCTGATGTTTCACGGTTATCACCATTATTAACTATTCAAGTAAGTAATTTTAAGATGAACTTTGAGGCTGCAAAGATGAAAGAAAATTATTTTTGATAATACTTATTGGTTTTATCTAATAAATAATCCCTGAAATTTTTGTTGATTGTAAAATGAGTTATATATTTGTTAAAGAGATTATTAATAAAGTTATGGTTGACAATTAAGAGCAGTTAATATTCTCTATACTTGTACTTAATAACATTCCGCCAAGTGTTAGGATAAGATAAGAAAAAGCTTACATCATTTTGATAGCTTTATTGATTTCTTCTTTTATAGAATCCTCTCAACTTGCGGTCTCAATCTAACATTACGAACAATTAATTTTCTGTGATTTACTTATAAAGTATTTCATCTAAAAATACGAGAAAAAATATTGGGCTATGCCCTAAAGATTACTACTTAGGCGGATTGTGTAAAGACTCGGAGCAATGCATCGAGTCTTTATTTTTTTATAAATTTCACAACCAGTAATAGACTTATTGATGAATATTTGATTAAGAAATCTAAATTAAAAGACACTTAAATCATCATATTTTTTCGCTCAAACAACAAATTCTTAAAATTCACATCAAAATTTTAGGTTTGAATGGCTAAATTCTTACTTCGTGTAATTCTTGTAAAAATCATAGCATTTTAAATACAACATCGGTGGATTTGTGTTAATTTTACTTAATCAAATAACAAAATTATGGCGGTAATTTACTATTTGATTACTACAGTAATATTTTTAGATTCTATTTTATGGCGGTAAAAAAGAGTTCTAAAATATTATTTACAGACAAGTAAATTTATTTTATTTGTTGTATGATGATTTTGAAAAGACCCTTGAATTGGCGGATTCATAGGTCTTTTTTTTGTTTACACTCTATAAAAAAAGGGATGATACTTTCTTTAGTATCATCCCTTTTTAGGTTATTTAACTTTAAGAATACTTGCTCCGAGTGGAGGTATCGTTAAAGAAATGGAATAGGCTTTTCCTTGCCAAGCAATTTCTTCAGCCATAATTACTGATTTATTGGTTTTTCCGCTTCCTCCGAAATGGTGTTCATCGGAATTCAAAACTTCATTCCAAATTCCTTGCATTGGCACGCCAATTCTATAATTATCTCTAGGAACCGGCGTCATATTCAAGATAATGATAAGCTGTTCTTTATTGACATTTCCTTTTCTTGCATATACAACGACTGAGTTATCTCTATCAGAAGTGTCAATCCATTCAAAACCTTCATGTGAGAATTGCTTTTCGTATAAAGCAGGCTCTGTTTTGTATAAATTATTTAGTGCTTTCATTAGGTTTTGGATACCTATATGCGGGGCATGGTCTAATAACCACCAATCTAATCCTTTTTCAAAATTCCATTCAGATGTTTGTCCGAACTCTCCACCCATAAAAATCAGATTTGTACCTGGGTGAGTAAACATGTATGAAAAGAGAAGCCTTAAATTCGCAAATCTTTGCCATTCATCGCCTGGCATTTTTCCTATTAAAGATTTTTTGCCATAAACAATCTCATCATGAGAAAGCGGAAGCATAAAATTTTCGGTGAATGCGTAAACTGTAGAGAATGTTAATTGGTCTTGATGATGACGACGATACATTGGGTCTCTTTGGAAGTAATTTAATGTATCATTCATCCATCCCATCATCCATTTCTGACCAAAGCCTAAACCTCCAGCATAAATCGGTCTTGAAACGCCCGTAAATGAAGTAGATTCTTCTGCGATAATTTGAATATCTGGAAACTGAGAGTAAATCGTTTCATTCAATTCTTTGAAAAGAGAGATGGCTTCAAGGTTGTGATTTCCTCCAAAAATATTAGGTTCCCACTCACCATGTTTTCTAGAATAATCTAAATAAAGCATTGAGGCAACGGCATCAACTCTTAAACCATCAGCATGGTAGCGTTCTAACCAATAAATAGCATTAGAAATCAAAAAGCTACGCACTTCGTTTCTACCATAATTGAAAATATAAGATTTCCAATCTGGATGATACCCTCTACGCATATCTGGGTGTTCGAATAAATGAGTTCCATCGTATTCGTATAACCCGTGTGCATCGCCCGGAAAATGAGAAGGAACCCAGTCGAGTAATACTCCAATATCGTTTTTATGGCATTCTTCTACCAAATACATGAAATCCTGAGGAGTTCCAAAGCGAGACGAAGGAGCAAAATATCCAAGTACTTGGTAACCCCACGAAGGCTCATAAGGGTGTTCCATAATTGGCATGAATTCGATGTGCGTGAAGCCCATTTCTTTCACATAATTCACTAATTGGTCTGCTAATTCTACGAAGGTAAGTTTTTCATTTCCTTCTTTTCTTCTCCAAGAACCCACATGTACTTCATAAACAGACATCGGTGAAGTCAAAGAGTTTTTTGTATGACGCTTTGCCATCCAGTCTGAATCTGTCCATTCATACCAGTTGTCCCAAACTACTGAAGCGGTACGTGGAGGTGTTTCAAAGTGTTGGGCATAAGGGTCCATTTTTTCAATAAAACGGTTATCCTGAGTTTGGATACAGAATTTGTAGGTTTCACCTTTACCCATGTAAGGAATAAAGCCTTCCCAAATACCTGAAGCATCCCAACGTACAAATAAATGATGGCTACCTTTATCCCAATAGTTAAAATTCCCGATGACAGATACCGATTTTGCTGAAGGAGCCCAAACTGCAAAATAAACACCTTGTACGCCCTGATATTCTGTAATGTGTGAGCCAAATTTTTCAAACAATCGGTAATGTTTTCCAGCTTTAAAGAGATCAATGTCGAAATCAGAAAAACGACTGAATACTTCTACATTTTTAAGAATTACTGGAGCACTTGGAGTCTGGATTACTTCTGGTACTTCTACAACTTCTTTTTTACTTACTTTTTTCTTAGTTGTTTCGGTTGGTTGAGTAGTTGTTTTGGACGTTTTTGCCATTTTAATTATGGTTAATGGATTTTTTGCAAAGCAAATTGATGTCTTTTTGTAAATATAAAATTTCTTTTGAAATAGATTCGGTTAAGCTCATAGAATTTTATTTCATCATTAGTTAGTGAAGCGTAAAATACCGATAATAAAATTGAAATGAGTTTGATTGTCCTTTTTTGTTTACAATTTCGTGGAATAGTCTATTTTTTTATCAAATATACAATATTTTGCCTTTTTTAGAGCTTGAATGGTAATTTTATAAAAATAGAAAAAAAGAAATGAGAAAAGGAACAGGAAGAAAGAAGCTTACTCATAGCATTGTAGGAATACTATGAGTAAGAATAGAAATTAGTTTTGACCAGCCAATAAATAAAGCACTGCCATTCTTACAGCAACACCATTTTCAACTTGGTCAAGGATAATTGAATGATGAGAATCTGCGGCATCAGAAGTAAGTTCAACCCCACGGTTTATTGGTCCCGGGTGCATAATGACGATTTCTTTGTTTAAATCATCCAGCATTTTTTTGTTGATACCGAAGTATAAAGAGTATTCTCTAAGCGTAGGGAAATACTTTATTTGTTGTCTTTCTAATTGGATTCTTAGTACGTTGGCTACATCGCACCAGGCCAACGTTTCTTTTACATTATGCGAAACTTTTACGCCTAATTCATTCACATAACGTGGAATCAAGGTTGATGGTCCACAAAGTGTTACTTCTGCTCCTTGTTTGCGAAGTGCAAAAATATTTGATAAGGCCACTCTTGAATGTAAAATATCACCAATAATTGCGATTTTCTTTCCAGCTAAATCTGTTCCTAATTTTTCACGCATTGAAAAAGAATCTAACAATGCTTGTGTTGGGTGTTCGTGGGTTCCATCTCCAGCATTGACAATATTGGCAGCAATATGTTTTGAAAGAAAATGAGGAGCGCCAGGACTAGCATGACGCATCACAATCATATCTACTTTCATTGCCAAAATATTATTTACGGTATCAAGAAGTGTTTCTCCTTTTTTAACAGAACTACCAGAAGCAGAGAAATTGATAGTATCAGCAGATAAACGTTTTTCAGCCAGTTCAAAAGAAAGCCTAGTACGTGTTGAGTTTTCAAAAAATACGTTTGCAATTGTTACATCACGTAGGGAAGGTACTTTTTTGATGGGGCGATTAATTACTTCTTTGAACTCCTTGGCAGTAGCCATAATGAGTTCGATGTCGTCGGGTGTTAAATCCTTAATCCCCAAAAGATGTCGAGTACTTAGTTTTTGCATGCTATTTTGTGATTAACCAAATGTTATCGGCTTCATGCCCTTGTTCTTTCCATTCTACTAATACTTTTTCGGTAGCAAGGGTATTTACTTTTTTACCAACATAATCAGGATTTATGGGTAAATCTCGGTTGTAAATTCTGTCAATCAATACACATAATTCAACCTTACTTGGACGCCCAAAAGCTGTCATAGCATCAAGTGCTGCTCTTACCATTCGGCCAGTTGCCAAAACATCATCAACTAAAATTACTTGTTTGTTTTCAATGATGAAAGGTACTTTGGTAGCATTGGCTTTCACTAACTCACGGCGACGATAATCATCACGATAGAAAGTAGCGTCTAAATAACCAATAGGAATTTTAACACCAGTAATTGATTCTAGTTCTTGATGTATTCTTTCAGCAAAGAAAATACCTCTTGGTTGTAAGCCAATAATCACAGAATTTTCGAAATTCTGATGATTCTCAATCAATTCTTGACAGAGACGACTAATGGTAATACCTAGTAGAGGACTGGATAGGATGAGTTTGTGTTGCATTGAGTTTTTGTGATTAATTGACCTCGATGCCAGAGAATCGTGTCACAAAGATAGTATCCTTTGCGGATTGCTGAATGATGGAAGTAGAAATTTTTATTTTATGATACTTCTGAACAATCACTAGCCATCAATTTATTGTAAATTCGAAAAAGATTTTTAAGAATCAAGTATGAAACATATTGTCATTGTAGGAAATGGAATTGCGGGAATTACTGCGGCTAGGCATATCAGAAAACTAAGCGATTACAAAATCACGGTTATTTCATCAGAATCAACACATTTTTTTTCAAGAACAGCACTCATGTATATTTATATGGGACAAATGAAGTACGAACATACCAAACCTTATGAAGATTGGTTTTGGGAGAAAAATCGTATTGAATTAAAGTATGATAAAGTGGAATCAATCAATATTGAAAGAAAAAATCTTCAGTTAACTAAAGAATTACTTGAGTACGATCAATTGATTTTAGCAACAGGTTCAAATTATAATACTTTGCCCAATATTAATCCTGATATAAAAGGAGTGCAAGGACTTTATCATTTACAAGATTTAGAGAAGTTAGAAGAGAATACTAAAAACATTAAAAAAGCAGTAATTGTAGGAGGGGGTTTGATTGGAGTAGAGTTAGCCGAAATGTTGATTTCTAGAAATATTGAAGTTACTTTTCTAATCCGTGAAAATACTTTCTGGGGAAATGTACTGCCGATTGAAGAGGCTAATATTGTTACTCAACATCTAGCGAAAATGGGTGTTAAAGTATTAATAAATACTGAATTAAAGGAGGTTTATTGTTCTGTAAATCAGTGTGTTGTTAGTGTTTTGACGTCAAAAGATGAAAAGATAGATTGTGAATTTGTTGGATTGACAATAGGAGTAAGTCCAAATGTTGATTTAGTGAAAAATACTTCAATTGAAAGTCGAAAAGGTATTTTAGTGAATGAGTATTTAGAAACGAGCGAGCCAGATATTTTTGCCATCGGCGATTGTATAGAACACAAAAATCCTCCGAATGAAAGAAAGGCGATTGAGCAGATTTGGTATTCTGGAAAATTAATGGGTGAAACTGTTGCGAAGAATATTTGTGGAAATACAACGAAGTATGAACCAGATATTTTTTACAATTCTGCTAAGTTTTTTGAGATAGAATACCAAGTTTATGGTAAAATAGCACAGGTACTGCCTGCGAATGAACGAACATTCTATTGGAAAAATCCAGAGAATAATAATTGTTTAAGAATTAATTATGATGCTGAAAGTGAAAGGATTATTGGAATTCATGCTTTGGGCATTCGTTTGAGACAAGCAACTTGTGAAAAATGGATTCGAAATAAAAGTACAATCAAATATGTGCTAGAACATTTAGACGAAGCCAATTTTAATCCAGAGTTTTCAAAACCTTTTATTAATGCTATACTTGAAAAGTATAATCTGGAGCATCCTGAAAAGCCCATTTTGATAAAAAAGAAGAAAAATATCGCAAATCTTATTTCAAGGATTTTTAATTAGACGCAATGAATAATAATTATATTTTTCAAAACCCAGCAACAAATAAAGGATGGCTTGGAATGCTGATTGGTAGTCTGCTAATTATCTTCTATATACTTCTTTACTGGTTTCCTGCATCCATTCAAGGGCTTATTTCTTTGACAGACCCGATAAGTATAATGCTCAAAGGAAAAGTTGCTGACCAATGGTTTTTCTATGGCTTTATTTACACGATTGCTATTTTAGGAATGGGAATCAGAATGATTCGTAAATATCGCCACAACAATTATCAAAAAATAAGAACCATTTCGGTAATGTTCTTTCAAACCTGTTTTGCTTTTTTAATTCCAGAATTACTTGCTCGTTTGAATTTACCTTATCAAGACTTTAAAAATATTTTTCCTTTAGATTATGCCTTCTTTTTTGATTATAACATCGAAAAGAAAATAGCTGCTGGTACAATTGGTTACTTTATGTTGGCTTGGGGTATTTTTCTGTTTATTGTTGGCGTTCCAGTAATGACTTATTTTTTCGGAAAACGATGGTATTGTTCTTGGGTTTGCGGTTGCGGAGGATTAGCAGAAACTGTAGGAGACCCATTCAGACAATTATCAGATAAATCTTTAAAAGCATGGAAAATTGAACGCTATTCAATTTATGGAATACTAGCTTTTTCTTTAATCATGACTGTAGGAGTACTTTATACTTTTTTTACCAAAGAGAGTAAACTCTTCGGAATTATTGATACCAATTTTATCCGATACATTTATGGCTTTTTGATTGGAAGTATTTTTGCTGGAGTGGTCGGAACTGGCTTTTATCCATTAATGGGCAACCGTGTTTGGTGTCGATTTGGTTGCCCTTTGGCAGCTTATTTAGGAATCGTTCAGCGATATAAATCAAGATACAGAATCAGCGTAAATGCTGGTCAATGTATTTCTTGCGGAAATTGCTCTACTTTTTGCGAAATGGGAATTGATGTAAGAGCTTATGCGCAAAAAGGACAAGATATTGTTAGGGCTTCTTGTGTTGGTTGTGGAATTTGTTCTGAGGTTTGCCCACGTGGAGTCCTAAATTTGGAAAATATCTCAGTAAAATAACTTAAGACACTTCACTAATAATTCTTCTGTGATAGTTAATTTGTCCGAGATGATAAGTAAGATGTCCATGTAAATGAATCAAGAAATACTCAGTACTCATTTCATAACCCAATACATTTTCTGGATAAGTATTTGATAATTGTTCGTGGCTTAATTGAGCAAGCGTAATTGTTACAGCTTCTAATGTTTCATTGATGGCTTGGAGTACTTCTTGTCGTGGAATATTCTTTGCTGAAAATTCATGTTCACGATTTCGGATATATTCAATGTTCCCTAGATTTTTGCCGATATAAGTCTTTAAGTTTCCTACTAAGTGCAACGCTAAATTTCCACCAGCGTTATTTGTTCCTTTTACTGTTTGCCAAATAAGATTTTCGTAAGGATACTGTTCTATTTCTTTGATAAGAACTTTCAAATCTCTTTGGAATAATGTTAATATTGCTTCTTTCATGTTAGGATGATTTTAAAAGACCTTTTCTTCAGAAATAAGAAAAGGTCTTTTTGTTTTCTAAATATCTTCAATTCTAAATAAGTGCATTGGCATAATGTGTGGATCTAAATCAATGAAGTTGTATTCGCCACGCCAAACATATTTTGCGCCAGTAATCAAATCATGGACGATATACTCTTGATCAGGATGTTTATGAATTAAATGTAAAGGAATTCTCACATTTCCTCCTTGACGATTGTGCGGGTCAAGATTAACGGCGCATAAAATCTTATTTCCGTTTGAATGCGTTTTCAAATAAGCTATTACTTGGTCATTCTGAATATCACAGAAAGTAATATTATTGGTTCTTTGTAAAGCTGAATTTTCAATCCTCGCTTCGTTGGTTTTGCGGATAACATGGGTTAGTTTATTTTCCATTTGCCAATCCCAATGTCTTATTTCGTATTTCTCAGAATTTTTGTACTCTTCTTTATTAGGATTCCCTTCGTTAATCATGTATTCATAAACAGGTCCGAAAATTCCATAGTTAGCCGAAAGCGTAGCTGCCATGAAGTAACGAATAATAAACATTGGCTCAAGCCCTGTTTGTAAGCACCAAGGAAGAATATCATGCGTATTCGACCAGAAGTTTGGACGCATATATAAAGCTTGTTCGGTTTTGGTCAATTCATTCATGTAGCCAATTAATTCCGCCTTTGTATTTCGCCAAGTATAATAAGTATAAGAATGTGTATAGCCCAATTTAGCCAATTGTGCCATTACTTTAGGTTTTGTAAATGCCTCAGCCAAGAAAATCATGTCAGGATAAACAGTTTGTGCTTCGGCAATAACCCATTCCCAAAATCCAAAAGCTTTAGTGTGTGGATTATCAACACGAATAATTCTGATTCCCCATTCAGCCCAAGTCATAATTACCATTTTCAATTCTTCCCAAAGTCCTTGCCAATTTTCAGATTCAAAATTGATTGGATAAATATCTTGGTACTTTTTCGGAGGATTTTCAGCATACTGAATTGTTCCATCAGGGCGAATCTTGAACCATTCTGGATGTTCCTTTGCCCAAGGATGGTCGGGAGAACATTGAATCGCTAAATCCAAAGCCAATTCAATTCCCATTTCGTTACAAGTAGCAATTAAATGTTTTAGGTCATCTAATGTTCCTAATTCTGGTAAAATAGCGGTGTGTCCGCCTAGTTCTGAGCCAATTCCATAAGGTACTCCCGGTTCGCCCTCTTCACAAGTGGTACTGTTATTTTTCCCTTTTCTGAATTGTTTACCGATTGGATGAATTGGCGGAATATATAAAACATCAAAACCTAATGATTTTAAACGAGGAAGTACATTTTCTTCGACATCTTTAAATGTTCCGTGCTGTCCTTTTTTAGAGGAAGCAGAACGTGGAAACATAGAATACCAAGATGAGAATGCTGCTTTTTCTCTATCAACCCAGAGTTTTAGTTCTTTATGAGTAGCTATAAACTGTTTATCTGGATATTGTTCAATCCAATGGTGCATTTTTTTACTATGAGTAAATGCGATGGCTTCGTTGTAAGTATTTTTGTCTCTGAAAATTTTTGCAGTAGCTTTCAATTCAGTTTTATCTTCTTTTGAAGCTATTTTAGCCATTTTGTCAAGAATGTTAGCACCCATCAAAAGTTCAACATTGACTATTTGACCATCCTTGATTTTCATATCAATTTCATGTTCCCAAGTAGCAGCATGATCAACCCATGCTTCAATCGTATAAGTATAAAAACCATTTTTAGCAACTACAAAAGATGCTTCATATCGGTCATTATTGACGAAACTCATTTTTTTCTCAGTCCAAGCTTCATCAGTTGAAAACTTGTAAAGTAATCTTGCGCTTAATTGGTCATGTCCATCCAAGAAAATATCAGCTTCAACCTTGATGGTATCGCCTATAAATGCTTTTACAGCAAAGCGTCCTGCATCAAGTTGTGGACTAATATTTTCAATGATTACCCTTTGTTGTCCTTGAATTGTTTTTGAAATCATATTTGTATATCAAAATGGTTAAAAATGTAATTATAAAGTACTTAGAAGTACAATATTCTAAAATTAGACTAAAAAAATGAGATGTAATTACATCATTTTTTATGTAATTATAGTAAAAAGTAATTAATTTCACATGGTTGCCTGATTTAATAAGATAAGAGTATATGTTTTTTATTATCTGATGAAAAACTTGTACTTATTTGTGATATTCTAAGTAGTATATTGTTAGCTTTAAATTTATAAATTAAAAAACGCTGTGAAAAAGATCATCGCTTACTCAACCCTATTTTTATTGGTAAAAGCTTCCTCCTTTGCCTCTATCATTGAACAAATTCCTACAAAAAGCTTTGCCGAAGAAGGCATTGCTCGTTATTATGCGGCTCATCTCAAGGGTAAATATACCTCTTTTGGTGAAAAGTATGATGATACTCAGCTCACCGCTTCACATTCTAGGTATCCTCTGAATACTATTTTAAAAGTGGTTAATCTCGAAAATAATCATGCTGTAGAAGTAAGAGTAAATGATTATTGCGAATGCGAGAAAGAGGACAGAATTATTAATCTTTCCAAAGAAGCTGCTTCCAGGCTTGGTATGATGGCAAGTGGAAAAGCAAGAGTACGGATTGAAGTACTTTCGCCAATGACTTCGAATACTCATAAAAGAGCATCAGATAGAATTGCGGAAAGTATAATGCCTGAAAGGAGAGAGGTACTTTCAAAAGATAGTGGAAAGAGTTATGAAAACAATCTTTACATTAACTCAATAGCAACAAATCCTCCATTTTCAGCTGAAAGAACTTATGATATTGATGGTACAGAGAAATTCCCGAAAGGATATGCTGTGCAAGTTACTGCATTGACAAATTTAGGTTTTGTAAGAGATTTATATGATGAGTTACTAAAAATGGGAATACCTAAAGAAGAAATTTTTATACAAGTTGCTCTCAAAGAAAATGCTAAGTTATACAGACTACTCTTTGGAGAATATTATTCAAAAGAACTAGCGAATGAAAAAACCGTTTGGCTTTCACAACAAGGTTATACGGGCGTTGTGCGTTCTCATTATAATTTATAAAAAATGGATGTCAGAATTTACCTGACATCCATTTTTTCTGAAGACGAAGATTTTACTTTGTTTTAATCAGGCATAATCCTAAAAAAGTAATTGCTCCATTTAGCAATAATTTCTCAAATCCAAATTGATAACCATTTAACCATTCTTTCGAATTAACATCAATAACATAAGTTAGGATAGGAGCGGCGATACAAACAAATGGAACGAGTTTGTCTTTAATGGGCATTTTGGTGAAAAGTCCAAAAGAAAATAAACCTAAAAGTGGTCCGTAAGTATAACCAGCAATATTAAATACCGTTGAAATAATAGACTGACTACTTATTGCATTGAATATCAAAATGATGATAAAGAAAAGTGCAGAGAAACCGATATGAGTATAATGCTTGATACTATTTCTTTGTTTTTCTTCATATTTTTCGATGTGCATGAAATCTATACAGAAAGCGGTTGTGAGTGCTGTTAAAGCAGAATCAGAACTTGCATACGTTGCAGCTGTGATGCCTAATAAGAAAGTAACAGCAGCTAAAATGCCAAATTCGCCACCTAATGCTAATTTAGGATATAATAGATCTGTTCTTTCTGGAATTGGAAATCCAATTTTGTCTGCATAGATATAAAGTAAAGCTCCTAAACAAACAAACAGCAAAGTGGTTACAGCGAAAGTACAGCAAAACCAAAACATATTCTTTTGTGCTTCGCCGATATTTTTACAAGTAAGGTTTTTTTGCATCAAATCTTGGTCAAGCCCAGTCATGACAATAGCAATAAAAATACCTGCGATGAAATCTTTACTGAAATGATGTTTGTAAGAAAAATCATCAAAGAAGAACATTTTCGAGTATTTACTTTCTTGAATGGTAGAAACTAATCCACCTACACCTAAATCTAGTTTGTTCGCAATCAAGAAAATTGTTAATACCAATGCTGTTAAAAGGAAGAAAGTCTGTAAAGTATCTGTAACGATAATTGTTTTTACGCCGCCACGGTAAGTATAAACCCAAATCAATGCAATTGTTACCAAAGCTGAAATCCAGAAAGGAATATTCCAAGCATCGAAAATGGCTAATTGAAGTACTTGAACGGCCAAAAATAAACGAGCTGCGGAACCCAAAGTACGAGCTAACAAGAAAAAAGAAGAGCCAGTTTTATAAGACATCTTCCCTAATCGTTTATCTAAATACGTATAAATTGAAATTAAATTTAATCGGTAATATAAAGGAAGTAAAACCGTTGCAATTACAAAATAACCAACTAAATTGCCTAATATAATTTGATAATACGAAAGCGATACTTTACCAACATCACCCGGTACTGAAATGAACGTAACCCCAGAAATTGACGTTCCAATCATACCGAAAGCTACTAACCACCAAGGAGATTGTTTGTTTGCTGTAAAAAAAGTATTGGTGTCGGCTCCTTTAGAAGTGTAATGAGCAACAATTATAAGCATTAGAAAGTAAACGGCTAAAATCCCGAAAGCTAATCCTGTAGTCATAAATTTTTGGTATTCAGTTTTGTGAACATCAAATTTGATATTTTTTGTTAAATTTGCTATCATTTTAAAAGATAAATATTTTTACAAATGCAACCATTTGAACAATTCGAAGAAGAAGTTGATGTATTAGAAGAAGTTGTTGGTGTAGATCAATATGATCTTGTAGTGTTTAACGACGAAGTAAATACATTCGATTTTGTGATTGAAACACTTATAGATGTGTGTGGACATTCGGCTGAACAAGCAGAACAATGTACATTATTGATTCATTTCAAGGGTAAATGTGCTGTAAAAAAAGGTACTTTTGAAGAACTCGCTCCGATGAGAAATGATATTTGCCGTCGTGGCATTGCAGCGGAGGTTCAATAAGTGAACTTTTTCAGTATAATTATTCAATTACTTCAAAATCAACATTCCCAAAACCCTTGAATTATCCATCCAAACTCATAGAGAATGCTGTTGAAGAAATCTCAAAATTACCAGGCATTGGAAAAAAGACAGCATTGAGAATGGCTTTACATCTATTAAAAAGAGATGAAAAGCAGACACTCCATCTTTCTGAAGCCTTAACGGCTATGAGAACAAAAACACAGTATTGTCGCCAATGTCATAATATTTCAGATGATACCCTTTGTGGAATCTGTACCAATCCTAAAAGAGATGAATCTGTACTTTGTATAGTTGAAGATACCAGAGATGTACTAGCGATAGAAAACACTTCTCAATTCCGTGGACTCTATCATGTTTTAGGAGGAATCATTTCACCATTAGAAGGAATTGGCCCGGGAGATTTGAATATAGATTCATTACTTAATCGTATTGCAGAGAAACAAAATACCGATGCAGCGATAAAAGAAATTATTTTAGGACTTAGTCCTACAATGGAAGGAGATACTACAGCGTTCTATCTTACAAAGAGGCTTAAATCTCTTAATGTAAAAATTACAACGATTGCTAGAGGAATACCTATCGGTGGAGATTTGGAATATGCAGATGAAATAACGTTAGGAAGAAGCATCGTAAGCAGAATTGTATATGAGTAAAACTTAATGATAAAATTTGTAAAACCTGTTAATCATGAAAAAAATCTCAATTATTGTTCTTTTGGCTATTATCCCTACGTTTGTTAAAAGCCAAATCTTGTTAAAAGCACCGTCAGATTCATCTGCCTTATCGTTGTTATCTCCAATGATGAAAGATTACTTACATTCGTATCAGCAGAAGAACAACTTAAAACGATTTCCACAAAAGCCAATCGGTTTAGCTGAAATTAAAAAATCTGTAGAAAATATTGATAATTTAATTATTGTAAAGCCAGATTTGGCTCAAATGTCAAAAATGCCAGTTGTTCAGCCAACAACAGATATTAATCATCATTTAATAATTATTTCTCCAAAAGAACCGAATCGAATTACTCCTGAAAATAATCTTGAATTATTTAAAAAGGAAAATTAGATTTCATTAACATTTCAAACAAAATCTCCAATGAACCGTAAAAATTTCTTAAAGACAACTTTGGCATCGGCTTTTGCTTTGTCTGGTTTAAATTCATTTAGTTTTTCATTAAGAAGAAGTTATAACGATAAATTACCAAAGCTTACTTTGGATGAAGTTGTTTTAGAATCAGCTCCTTTTTCATTAGCAGCATTGCCTTATGCTCCTGAAAGCTTAGAACCAAGTATTGATAAATTGACGATGGAAATTCATCATGGGCGTCATCACAAGGCTTATGTAGATAACCTTAACAAAGCGATTGTAGGAACTCCTTACGAAAAATTGTCTTTATGGGATATTTTAAAAGAAGCAGGCAAAGCTCCAGCTGCTATTAGAAATAATGCAGGTGGACATTGGAACCATACTTTTTTCTGGAATGTGATGTCTCCTAAAGGCGGAGGAACACCTAAAGGAGAATTGTTAGAAGAAATCAACAAAACTTTTGGTTCGTTTGATAAATTCAAAGAAGAATTTGCGAAAGCTGGAACTACTCGTTTTGGTTCTGGTTGGGCTTGGTTAATTGTTCAAGACAAAAAGTTAGTGATTAGTTCAACTCCAAATCAAGACAACCCTTTGATGGATGTTGCTGAAAAGAAAGGTTCTCCAATTTTAGGATTAGATGTTTGGGAACACGCATATTACTTAAAATATCAAAACAAACGTGCGGATTACATTACTGCATTTTGGAATGTTGTAAATTGGGATGCGGTTTCAAAGAATTTTGAAAACATCATTAAATAATATTTTAGGTTCTGTGCATACTTTATGTACAGAACCTAATTTGAAAGCTTGAAAACGTTTATCATTTTTAAAAACCATCGTGAAATTTGATAAATAACATTTACTAACATGAATTCTGAAACACTTCTCGACACAATTCCATCACTTGATTTAGCAGATTTTCTTTCGGATAATCCCGAACGTAAAGAAAAATTTGTACAAGATTTAGGAGCTGCTTTTAATAATATTGGTTTTGTAGCCATTAAAAATCATGGTTTAACCAATGATGATACTGAAAAACTTTATGATAATGTTCAGAAGTTTTTCTTTTCTCCAGATGAATTAAAAATGCAATATGCCATTGAAGGAATTGCTGGACAAAGAGGTTATATTAGTAAAGGGAAAGAAACAGCTAAAGGTTCTAAAGTACCAGATTTAAAAGAATTTTATCACGTTGGTCAGCCAAAAATTGATGATGGTGACCCAATTTGGGAAGAATACCCAGATAATGTTTTTCCAAAAGAGCAACCAGATTTTGAAGAATATACACTTCATACCTACAAAACGTTAGAAAATGCGGGTAAGACCTTATTAAAGGCCATTGCTTTGTATTTAGAATTACCAGAAGATTATTTTGAAGAAAAAGTAAAACATGGGAACTCGATTTTAAGAGCGATTCATTATTTCCCGATTCTTAATCCTGAAGCATTACCAGAAGGAGCTGTGAGAGCTGCTGCACATGGAGATATTAATTTGATTACTTTACTGATGGGTGCTTCAGCGGAGGGACTAGAAGTTCTAAGAGCCGATGGTGTTTGGATTCCGATTACTTCTTTACCAGATTATGTTGTGGTAAACGTAGGTGATATGTTAGATAGGCTGACAAACCATAAATTAAAATCAACGATTCATCGTGTGGTAAACCCACCTAAAGAAAAATTGGGTACTTCACGTTTCTCTATTCCTTTCTTTATGCACCCTCGCTCAGAAATGAATCTTACTTGTCTGGAATCTTGTGTTGATGCAAATCATCCAAAAATGTATGTTGATATGACAGCAGGGGAGTTTTTGAATGAAAGACTAATTGAATTAGGCTTAAAGAAGTAATTTTGTTATTTATATAGAATCCATGAGATTATAGAATATCTCATGGATTTGTTTTTTAATTTATAAAAGCTATTTATTATCCAAATGAAAAAAATCAGAAGACTCATCTTTCTCCAAGACGTTCTGATTCTTGCTTGTACTTCTTTTGGAGGACCACAAGTACATTTGGCAATGTTTATTGACCGTTTTGTAAAGAAAAGAAATTATCTCACAGAAGCTGAATTACTTGAACTTCAAGCATTATGTGGATTTCTTCCCGGACCTACTTCTACACAAACAATTACTGCATTAGGTTACAAAATCGGTGGGCCAAATTTAGCATATCTGACTTTACTTGTTTGGATTACTCCAGCGGTTACAGTAATGACTGCCGCCGCTTTTGGAATGACTTATCTTCAGAATAGAAATATCATTAGGTTTATACAACCGATAGGAGTAGCCTTTATTATTCATGCAGGTTTTGTATTAGGACATAAAGTTATTAAAAATGTTTCTGGAATAATTTTGATGATACTTGCCGCTGGCTTTGCATTCTATTTTCAGTCGCCCTGGGTTTTTCCTATCTCATTGATAATTGGGGGGACATTTACAGCATTTAATTATAAAGATTATCCTCATCAAACAAAACATAAAATGGTTATTCCTTGGGCTAACTTTAATTTGTTTTGGATTTTTTTATTGTGTTTAGCATTACTTGGGCATTTTACAGATTATGAACCTATTCGATTGTTTGAAAACTTTTATCGAAATGGTAGTTTAGTTTTTGGCGGAGGACAAGTACTAGCACCAATTCTTTATACTGAATTTGTGGAATTTAAAGAATTAGTAAGAGCCGATGATTTTTTGACTGGGATGGCACTTTCCCAAGCCTTGCCCGGACCAGTCTTTGCATTTACTTCTTATTTAGGAACTTTAGTAATGAAAGAAGGTACTTGGTGGGAACAATTATTAGGAAGTGCTGTTGGAGCTGCAGGTATTTTTTTGCCCGGTACTTTTTTGATATTTTTTGTGTATAGAATCTGGGGACAACTAAAACAATACAGAGGAATCAGAGCCTCTTTGGACGGAATAAATGCCACTTCGATTGGATTGACTTTAGCAGCAGCCGTCACTTTCATTGTTCCAATGGTCAAGCAAGTAGACATTGTTGGTATGGTAACCGTAATTGCTACGTTTTTAATCTTACAATTTACTAAGATACCAAGCTTTTTTATTTTCTTAGGTGGGTTGATATTGGGATTTATCTTTTAAGAAAAAAGCCACTTCAGATATTACTCCAAAATGGCTTTTATTATTTTTATTTCAACAAACCTAAAAGATACTTACCATATCCACTTTTCACCAGTGGTTCTGCTACTTTTCTGAGTTGTTCTTCATTGATGAATCCCATTCTGTAAGCTACTTCTTCGATACAACCTACTTTTAATCCTTGTCTTTCTTCAATGACTTGTACAAATTGTCCTGCTTGCATTAATGACTCAAAAGTTCCAGTGTCTAACCAAGCTGTTCCTCTGTTCAATACTCCAACTTTTAGTTTCCCTTGTTTCAAATACTCCTTGTTAACATCTGTAATTTCATATTCTCCTCTTGGTGAAGGTGCTATGTTTTTAGCAATTTCAACCACTGAGTTATCATAGAAATATAAACCAGGTACTGCATAATTAGATTTTGGCTCAACTGGCTTTTCTTCAATGGAAAGTACATTGAAATCATCATCAAATTCTACTACTCCATATCTTTCTGGGTCATGGACTTGGTAGGCATACACTACGCCACCTTCTGGGTCGTTGTTGGCTTGAAGTAATTTACTTAATCCACTTCCGTAGAAAATATTATCTCCTAAAACTAAGGCTACTTTATCATCACCGATAAACTCTTCTCCAATTACAAAAGCCTGAGCTAATCCGTTTGGTAAAGGTTGTTCTGCATATTCAAATCTACAACCCACTTGCGAACCATCTCCCAAAAGCTTTTTGAAATGTGGTAAATCGTGAGGAGTAGAAATAATTAAGATTTCTTTGATGCCCGCCAACATCAGAATTGAAAGCGGATAATAAATCATTGGTTTGTCGTAAACAGGCATTAATTGTTTACTTACAGCTAAGGTTAGTGGATGAAGACGAGTCCCCGAACCACCAGCTAAAATAATTCCTTTCATTTTTTCTTGGTTTATCGGTTTGTGTACATTGAATCGTAATATTTCTGATAATTTCCCGAAGTAACATTATCAAGCCATTCTTGGTTGTTTAAAAACCAATCTACGGTTTTCTCAAGTCCTTCTTCAAATTGTAAAGATGGTTTCCAACCTAATTCGTTCATGATTTTTGTAGCATCAATGGCGTATCTCAAATCATGTCCAGCACGGTCAGTCACGTAAGTGATTAACTGTTCAGAAGTACCTTCTGGTCTTCCAAGTTTACTGTCCATCGTTTTACAAACCAACATAACGATGTCAATATTTTTCCATTCGTTAAAACCACCAATATTATACGTTTCGCCTAGTACTCCGTCATGGAAAACTGTATCAATTGCTCTAGCATGGTCAACAACAAACAACCAATCTCTTACATTTTCGCCTTTTCCATAAACAGGTAAAGGTTTATTGTTCAAGATATTGTGAATCATTAAAGGTAATAATTTCTCAGGGAAATGATTTGGCCCGTAGTTATTAGAGCAGTTTGTAATCACAACAGGTAATTTATAAGTATTACCATAAGCTCTTACAAAGTGGTCAGACGAAGCTTTTGAAGCAGAATAAGGAGAACGAGGGTCATAAGGAGTTGTTTCTGTAAAGAAATCTTCTGGATTGTGTAATTCTCCATAAACCTCATCCGTAGAAACATGGTAAAAACGCTTTCCTTCATAACCTAATGCTTTCCAAGTATTTTTTGCAGCGTTCAATAAATTACAAGTACCTACAACATTGGTCATGACAAAAGCCATTGGTTCAGAGATTGAACGGTCAACATGAGATTCAGCAGCTAAGTGAATAACCCCATCAAACTGATGTTCAGCAAATAAAGCGTCGATAAAACTAGCATCAACAATATCGCCTTTTACAAAAGTATAATTAGATTGATTTTCAATATCTCTTAAATTCTCCAAATTCCCAGCATAAGTCAATTTATCCAAATTGAAAATTTGATAATCGGGATATTTTGTAACAAATAGTCTGACAACATGTGAGCCAATAAAACCTGCTCCGCCCGTGATTAATAGTTTCTTCATAAACAAGTATTTTGTAAGTAAATGGTTATTCCTTATTTTTCAATTAGCTTTTTCTGCCAGTTCCAAGCATCGCCTAAGGCATCTGTTAACGTTTTTTCAGTTTTCCAACCTAAAATTTCATTAGATTTTGTGCAATCTGCATAAACAGCTACAACATCACCATCACGTCTTGGTTTGATACTATAATCAACTTTTAAACCAGTTGCAGCTTCAAAAGCATTGATTACATCCAAAACTGAACTGCCTGTTCCTGTTCCAATATTGAAGAAATCATAATATTGTCCTTCAGGTTGTTTCAACAATAAATCCAGTGCCGAAACGTGTGCTTTTGCTAAATCAACTACGTGAATATAGTCACGAACTGCAGTTCCATCTGGTGTTGGGTAATCATCGCCAAAAACTGCTAATGCTCCTCTTAATCCTGCAACACTTTGAGTTAAGAAAGGTACAAGATTAGCTGGAACGCCAAGTGGTAATTCACCAATCAAAACACTTTCGTGAGCCCCAATTGGATTAAAGTATCTTAGTGAAATAGCATGAAAGTTCTTTTCACTAATCACCGTATCTTTAATGATTTCTTCGCAAACTTGTTTGGTGTTTCCGTAAGGAGACATTGCTGGTTGTACGGCTGAATTTTCTGTTACTGGTAAAGTGTCGGGTTGTCCGTAAACTGTACATGAAGAAGAAAAAACTAAGTTTTGCACACCATATTCCAACATTTTTTGAAGCATCAGAACTGTTGCTGAAATATTGTTTTTGTAATATTTCAAAGGATTTGCTACCGATTCACCAACGGCTTTATTCGCAGCAAAGTGAATAATTCCATCAATTTTTTGTTCAGTGAATAATGTATCCCATGTAGCTGCTTCAGAAATATCTCCTTCATACAAAGTAACGGATTGACCGATGATTGTTTCGATGCCAGTAATGGCACTTTTTTCAGAGTTTGAAAAATTGTCAACGAGGACAGTTTCGTATCCAGCATTGTGAAGTTCAACTACTGTGTGAGACCCAATAAAGCCTGCACCACCTGTTACTAAAATTTTCATATTTTAAGTGAATCCAGAAAAAAGGAAGAGTTAAGTCAAGTTATTATCGCTTGTACAAAATATTCTGCACCAATTGATAATAAGTATGAGGTTGTGAAAAACAAATTTAGCATAAAGCCTTTCTAAAACAAAAAATATATAATTGCTTTTTAAATAAGAATTATCATTAAAAAAGAACCTGAAGCCCAAATTTGCACTTTTGAATAAGAAATGTTATTTTTAATCAATTTAAACGTGACAATATGAAGCAATCAGAAATTAAGGCTTTGGTTTCCTTATTAGAGGACGATGATAACGAAGTATTAAATCTTGTAGAAAATAAAATTAGATCTTTGGGTGGGTCGGTAATTCCGTTTTTAGAAGACCGTTGGGAGGAATCTTCTTTGAGCCCTTATACCCAGAAAAAAATTGAAGATTTAATTCATGATTTACAATATGAAGCCTTTTTTTCAAGATTAGTTACTTGGAAAGAAAATGGTGCGGAAGATTTATTAGAGGGAATGTGGGCAATCGCTACTTATCAATATCCTGAGCTTTCTATTGAAAAACTACGTCAAGATTTACAACAGATTTATTATGAGGTTTGGTTAGAAATTAGGGATAATATGCACCCGATGGATCAAATCAAAACGCTAAATTCTGTGATTTTTGGGAAGTTGAAATTTGGTGCCAATACCAAACATTTTCACTCAGCTTCCAATTCAATGTTGAATGTAGTGATGGAATCAAAAAAAGGAAATCCTATTTCACTCTGTGTGATTTATTTATTGATTGCCCAAAAACTAAGATTGCCTGTTTGGGGAGTAAATCTTCCTAATTTGTTTATTTTGACTTACAAATCTGAACAAATGCAATTTTATGTCAATGTTTTTAATAGAGGTTTAGTTTTTAGCAAAGTTGATATTGACAATTATATTTCTCAGCTAAATATAGCTCAAAATGATATTTTTTATCAACCTTGTAGCAATTTGGATATTATCAGACGAGTACTCAGAAACCTGACTTTGGCTTTTGAAAAAGTAGGAGATGACGATAAAGTACAAGAAATCGAAAAAGCACTGAAAGAAATGATGAAGTAAAAATTTGTTGCTCAAACATTGATTTGAGCAACAAATTAAGTATTCTATTTAAAATAAATGGTATTGTGTATGAATACAAGTGCAGTACGTTGATATTCAAATTCACAACTCACAATTAATCATTCTTTAAGTGACTGTCAACACATAATCATCGAAGTAAATCACAAAAAGCTGGTGTTCTGTTTTTAGTTGACCTTCAATAAAAATTTCGCCCTTTAACCTACTTGGCTTTTCTTCAAAAGGCTCAATATAAATATTTTCTTTGAGGGATAAATTCTTTTTCCCATACCATTTATATAAACTTTCCTTTGCACACCAGTAAATACAAAGTTTTAGTAAATCATTTTCTGAATGTTCAAGTTCTGAAGTGCTCAGAAATTTGTGTGCAACTCTACTTAGTTTATCTGAAATTCTTTCTAAATCAATTCCTACTTCTTCGTCTAAACTAATTACCACAGCAGCATACTCATTGGTATGTGTTAGCGAAATGTACGCAGTATGATTATTAATGAGATACGGGTTTTTGAATGAATCTTTACCAATGCCATGATAGTTTAAATCAAACAATTCCATTGTGTGTTTTGCACAAGTTCTGCTGGCTAACCATTCTAATTGTTTGGTAGGATGGCTCACATTTGAAAGACTGATTAAGTCTTTTTCATTAATCCCAAGATACTCCAAATAGAATGAGATTGTCTCTTCAATTTTCCAAAGAGTTAATATACTTTTTTCAGAAATATTTTTACAAAAAATTATTGCCATTTAACTATCCTGTAATTCAAAGCAATACAAACTCTTGAAGAGCTTAAGCAGCTTTGATTGTTGTCATTAGACGCAAAATAAACTATTTTTGCTTAAATAAAGATTTAAAATTTTAAACACTACTTATGCAAGTTGATAGAATAGATACATTTTCTGGTCATCGTGACTGTGTTTATACGCTTGAAGGTAGTGCAGATGCTACAGAGTTTTTTTCGGCGGGTGGCGACGGACTTGTGGTAAGATGGAATTTACAAAAGCCAGATTTAGGAGAATTAATCGCACAAGTTCCTGCTTCTGTTTATGCAATTTGTTTGGATAAACAGAGAAATCAACTTTGGGTAGGGCAAAATTTTGATGGCATTCATCTCATAGATGTTGTACACAAAAAAGAAATAAAATCTTTAAAAATTACTTCAGCTTCTATATTCGATATTAAAATACATGAAAACATAGCTTTAATCGGTTTATCTGATGGCATAATCGTTGTAATGGATGTCGATACTTTTAGTGTAAAAAAGCATTTAAAAGCTTCTGAGAAAAGTGTTAGAAGTATAGATATAAATGAAAAAACAAATGAATTTGCAGTAGGATACAGTGATTTTTCTGTAAAAATCTTTGATTTGCAGGATTTTTCATTGAAATTAGTGATAAATGAACATTCAAATTCAATCTTTTCCGTTTGTTATTCACCAGATAAAAAATATTTATTAACTACAGGAAGAGATGCTCATTTGAAGGTTTGGGATGTTGCTCAAAAATATCAATTAAAAGAGAATATTGTAGCACACCTTTTTGCAATTAACCATATTACCTACCACCCAACTGGTGATTTTTTTGCAACTTGTAGCATGGATAAATCCATTAAGATTTGGGATGCGATTAACTTTAAATTATTGAAAGTAATTGATAGAGCCAGACATGCTGGACATGGGACATCGGTAAATAAACTATTTTGGAGTACTTACGAAAATCAGTTGATTTCTGCCTCCGACGACAAACAAATAGCTGTTTGGGGATTGAAAAGCTAGAATGAGTCTTTTTTTAGAAGCCAAGCATTTTGCGACCAAATTAAACAATTAAGAAAATGAGAATTACTCCATTAGAAATAAGAAAACATACTTTTGATAAAAGCTTTAGAGGTTACGATACAGAATCAGTTGAAGCTTTTTTACTTTCGCTTTCGCAAGAATGGGAACGTGTTGGTGATGATATGCGCCAATCAAAACAAAAACTAGAAGTAGCTGAACGTGAAATTGTTAGAATGAAAGAGATTGAAAATAGTCTCTTTAAAACATTGAAAGCTGCTGAGGAAGCTCAAGACCAAATTAATGTTAAAGCTCAGAGTGAAGTAGAGCAACTTAAAGAAAATGCTAGAATTGAAGCAGAAGAAATATTGAATGAAGCACGGAAAAATGCTAAAATGATTGTTTCTGATGCAGAAAATAAAGCTAAGTTTTTGGTAGAAGAAGCCGTGAATGATTTAAAAAATTATGAACGTGACTTCAAAGCAATGGAAAAATACAAAGAGTTTTTAGTTGTTGAACTTAAACGTTTTGCTAATGATACTTTAGAAAAAGTTGCAAAATTTGAAGATAATCTAAGTTCAAGGACTACTTTTCAGAAAATTGAAAATGTTGTTGAAAAATCTGTTTCTTCTGTTTCGCCTTCAAATGAAGTAAAAAGTAGTGTTGTAGAAGAGCCAACAAAACAAATACCGACAATTCCAGTTAAGGAAGAAGTGTTTATAGAAAATGCACCTTTATTTGCTAAGGCTGAAGAATCAAAAAATGAAACAGAAATTCTTTTTGAACCTGCCAATGATTTTGATGATGAAAATGAAGAATTGCCTGAAGTACATAAAATATTAGAAAAGCAAGACCAAGTTATTTTTAATGCCAAAGCAGACGAATTGGTAAGAGAAATGAGAACCATAAAAGTAAAACCAAGAAAACCAGGTAAAGATGATGGACTCCCAACGGTTTCATCTGTCATGGAGGAATTTGGGAAAGATAATTCAAGTGGAATCTCAAACGGTGGCGGTTCTTTTTTTGATGATTTGTAGTTTTTTGAAATTAAATTAATACTTTAAGAAGTATTTTGAAATAAGAAAACAATGGGAATAATTGCCCTTGAAGGCATTGAGTTTTTTGCATATCATGGAGTATATGCTGAAGAACAAAAAATTGGGAATCGATATCAAATAGATATTGCTATTACAACTGATTTCTCTGAAGCTGCTGAAAATGATAAACTTAGCGATACAGTGAATTATGGAGATGTGTATGAAATCATTTCAGGAGTAATGAAAATAAAAGCAAAATTATTAGAACACATAGCCCAATTAATTATTAAAAGTGTTCGAAACCGCTATCCAAAAGTAGAATTAATAGAAGTTTCAGTATCAAAGTTTAATCCACCTATCGGAGGTGTTTGTACAAGAGCAAAAGTAACGCTGAAAGGATAAAATAAATTTATGGCACATCAAGTAACGATTAAAGATTTAGCTCGCCATTTGAATGTTTCAGTGGCAACAATTTCTCGTGCTTTGCGTGACATGCCAGAAATAAAACCAGAAACTCGTCAGGCAGTTTTGCAATTAGCAAAAGAGTGGGATTATCAGCCCAATATCTTGGCAACAAGTTTGGTAAAGAGTAGAACTAAAACCATTGGCGTAATTGTACCTGATTTGGCTTATCATTTTTTTGCTTCTGTAATAAAAGGTATTGAGGCTGAGGCGATTGCTCGTGGATATAGCTTACTTTTAACGCAAACAAGCGAGCTGTATGAAAGAGAACTCATCAATGTCCAAAATTTATCGAGAGGTCAAGTAGAAGGTTTTATCATTTCACTTTCTCAGGAAACTGTGGATTTAGATCATCTAAAACGCTTGCAAAGAAAAGGTATTCCTCTCGTTTTTTTTGATAGAGATGCTCAAGAACTTGATGTTTCTAAAGTGATGGTTGATAATGTTGGTGCCGCTTATGAAGCCACCAAACATTTAATTGATAATGGCTGTAAAAGAATTGCTTTTTTAGCTGGTCCACAGAGTGTTACTGTGAGTAATCAAAGATTGGAAGGTTACGGAAATGCTTTAAAAGATCATGGAATGCTAGTAGAAGATGAGCTGATTCTTCATGGGGAGTATGCTTTGTCTAAGGCAGTAGCAATTACGCATCATCTATTAAATCTTGAAAATAGACCAGACGGATTAATTGTTGTGAGTGACCGTTTGGCTGTAGGTGCAATTTCGGCTTTAAAAGCACGAAATATTAAAATTCCTGATGAAGTAGCGGTAGTAAGTTTTAACGACGAGCCAATTTGTACTGTTATCACACCGACTTTATCTAGTGTTGCTCAACCTACTTTGGATATCGGAAGAAACGCAACCTCTTTATTAATTGATGAAATAGAAGATGCTGCTGGTACTTTTAAGCCGGAAATACAAATATTGAAAACCCAATTAATTGTCAGAGAATCTTCTCAACGATTAAAATAGCATAAAAATAATTAAGCCCGAAGTAAATATTGATTTCTTCGGGCTTTGTTATTTTTAAAGCAATGTAGCATCCAAGCTGATTGTTGCGTTAAAAAGTTTTGAAATTGGACAATTCACTTTTGCATGATTTACCAATTCTTCAAATTTATCTTGCGTCAAACCTGCGGCTTTAACAGAAGTTGTTAATTTGATTTCGTTGATGGCGCCATTTTCTAAAATTACTTGTGAGCTTGTATCAATAACATCTGCCACAAAACCAGCACCTTGTAAATTGAACGCTAATTGCATAGAAAAACATCCTGCATGAGCTGCCGCAACTAATTCTTCTGGATTAGTACCAATTCCATCTTCAAAGCGAGTATTAAAAGAGTATTGTGTGTTACTCAAAACACCACTTGGACTTGTTAATGTACCTTTACCATCTTTACCTGCGCCAATCCATTGGGCAGTAGCACTTCTTTTGATTTGCATGATTTTTTTTATTTAAGTTTATGAGACAAATTTACTTCAATTCATTTACTGAGTAAATGTACATTTAGCTCTTTTTGTTGTACATTTTTCCCAAATACATTTTTCAGTCGATATAACTAATTCCTAAAGTTTCTAAATCGTCTTCCGCCAATTCAGAAGGTTCAATATAAATATTTAAAACCTTTGTGTTGTCGTTGCGTTTCCATTCTTCGGCAGCATCATCTAGCACTGTCAAGATAATTTCTCTAATCTCATCATTCTCTTCTTCCAGAAAGTTGTCATAATTTTTGAAAACAATACGAATATCATTTTCGTCAAGCCAATCTAAATCATTAATTAGCTCATCAAACGAATCCATATTATGATTGAAATAATCAGGAAAACGAAGAGCATCCCCCAGAATTTTATAGAAAGCTTCAGCAGTATCAGCTTTTTCACCATCTATAATAGCTACTAAAATATTGTTTTGAGATGTTTGAGTATATGTTTCTTTTAAAATGTAATAATTTGCCATTGCATTATTTTATTTCAACAAATGATTGATAATGATTTTTAGTATAATAGGCTTTTTTGTCGGAACCAGTTACTAATCTTTCGGCACCTCTGTTTTTACCTTCAATTTTCGGGTAAATATCCCACTCTTGATAATGAATATTTTGATCGTACTGATTTTTTTTAGGGAGTAAGCCTTCATAATTCCCAAATTTTCTACCTCCTACATAACCATTTAGCGGACGTCCATTTTCTCGAACAAATTTCAAAACTTTTATTGCTTGCGGGGGAATTTCTTGAGATGCTTGATTACTTTGCTGAAGTACTTCATAATAATAAGTTTTTTCACTCGTTTCAGCAATGTAGTTGTGATTATTAAGAATAACGTTTTTTGTAGGATAACAATTTGCTGAAAAACTAGTAAAAAGGCAAAGGACAACAAAAGTGAGAGTACGAAGTAATAGATTTTTCATAGTTGAGGATAGTTTTGGTAAAACTACAAAAGAAGTTTTGAATTTTATTTGACAATATTTTTTTTAATAAAAAAATCATCACAAAAGTATTTTATTGTCAACTTAGTCACGATTTTGATGGAATCAATTTGCAGTGAATTATAATTCAATCAAGTTTGGATAATCTTCTCATAAAGCTTGTATTCTCGTCCCTCTCAAATTTGCAAAACCATTAAAATTTCACGAAATTTGTATAAAATGGCATTTTAAGGGTACTTAAAATTATACCAATTGATTTTGTTATTGAGAAAAATCAAAAAAGGTACGTAAGTCCCTTCAACCAAACCTTATTTATATGTCAGAACAACATAGTAACATTATTTCGATTAACATTGAGGACGAAATGCGTGGTGCTTACATTGACTATTCAATGTCAGTTATTGTGTCTCGTGCCTTACCAGATGTCCGTGATGGATTAAAACCTGTTCACCGCCGAGTACTTTTTGGGATGGATGAATTAGGTGTGAATTACAACAAAGCTTATAAAAAGTCAGCTCGTATTGTTGGTGAGGTAATGGGGAAATTTCACCCACATGGTGACTCCTCAGTATATGACACCATGGTGAGAATGGCTCAGGAATGGTCGTTAAGGTATCCACTCGTTGATGGTCAAGGAAACTTTGGTTCTGTTGATGGCGATTCACCTGCGGCGATGCGTTATACTGAAGCTAGATTAAAAAGAATAGCTGAAGAGCTTTTAGGAGACCTCAATAAAGATACAGTCGATTTCCAAAATAACTTCGATGATTCTCTTCAAGAACCAACGGTACTTCCTTCAAAAATTCCTAATTTATTATTAAATGGTACTTCTGGTATTGCAGTAGGGATGGCCACCAACATGGCACCTCATAACTTAACAGAAGTAGTTGAAGGAATTATTGCCTACATTGATGATAGAGATATTACTATTGAAGGCTTGATGCAGTACATCAAAGCTCCAGATTTTCCAACCGGAGGTACTATTTATGGTGTTTCAGGTATTAAAAATGCTTTTGCTACGGGTAGAGGAAGAATCGTAGTGCGTGGAAATGCTACTTTTGAGACATCAAAAACTGGAAAAGAACAAATTATTGTTTCTGAAATTCCTTACATGGTCAATAAAGCATCATTGATTAAACAATGTGCTGATTTGGTGAATGAAAAGAAAATTGAAGGAATTTCTGAAATCAGAGATGAATCTGACCGTGACGGTATGCGTATCGTTTTTGATTTGAAAAGAGATGCTGTTCCAAATGTAATTTTGAACAATCTTTACAAACAAACGGCATTACAATCTTCGTTTTCAGTTAATAATGTTTGTTTGGTAAAAGGTCGTCCTTATACGCTTACATTAAAAGACTTAATTCATTATTTCGTAGAACACAGAAACGAAGTAGTGATTCGTCGTACTCAATACGATTTAAGAGAAGCCCAAAAAAGAGCACATATTTTAGAAGGCTTTATTATTGCCCTTGATAACTTAGATGCTGTTATTAAACTCATCCGTGAATCACGTGACCCACATACGGCTCAACTTGGTTTGATGGAACAGTTTAATCTTTCTGAGATTCAATCAAAAGCAATTCTTGAAATGCGTCTTCAACGCCTTACTGGTATGGAGCGTGACAAGATTTTGGCTGAATATGAAGAAATTAAACGTTTGATGGAAGATTTACAAGATATTTTGGATAGACCAGAACGTCAGTTGCAAATCATCAAAGACGAATTGATTGAAATTAAAGAACGTTACGGTGATGCTCGTCGCACGCAAATCAACATGACAGATGATGAATTCTCGATTGAAGATATGATTGCTGATGAGGAAATGTTAATTACTGTTTCGAATCAAGGTTATATCAAGCGTACTCCAATCAGCGAATACAAAGCGCAAGGAAGGGGAGGAGTAGGTTCTCGTGCAGTAGCTACAAAAGATAGCGATTATACAGAACATCTATTCACAGCAACCATGCACAATTGGTTACTCTTCTTTACTGAAAGTGGAAAATGTTTCTGGTTAAGAGTATATGCTGTTCCTGAAGGACAAAAAACTGCAAAAGGAAGACCAGTTCAAAATTTAATGAATATTGAAAGTGGTGATTCAATCCGTGCAGTAATCAATGTCAAATCGCTTACAGATCCAGATTACATCAATAATAACTTTATTGTAATGTGTACTGAGGATGGAACGATTAAGAAAACAACATTAGAAGCTTATTCTCGTCCACGTCAGAATGGTATCATTGCTATTACGATTAGAGAAAATGATAGATTATTAGATGTATCGTTAACAAACGGAAATAATCATATTATCATTGCAACAAACACTGGTCGTTCGGTTCGTTTTGAAGAATCACGTGTTCGTCCGATGGGTCGTTCTGCTGCCGGTGTTAAAGGTATTTGGCTTGACGAAGAGAAGCAAGACGAAAAAGCAATTGGTATGGTATGTATTGAAGACCCAGAAACACAACAGTTGTTGGTAGTCTCTGAAAAAGGTTTCGGTAAACGTTCTGATGTTGAAGATTATCGTTTAACAAACCGTGGCGGAAAAGGAGTGAAGGCACTCAATTTAACTGACAAAACAGGTAACTTGGTAGCAATTAAAGAAGTAACTGACAATAATGATTTAATGATTATTACAAAATCAGGTATTTTAATCCGAATTGCTGTAGCCGATTTACGTGTAATGGGCAGAAATACCCAAGGTGTTAAATTGATTCGTTTGAAAAATGAATCAGATGAAATCTCTTCTGTAACAAAAATTGTTAAAGATCCAGAAGAAGAAATCGTTACAGATATTACGCCAGAAGCAGATGTAGATACAGCATCTACTGAAGGTGAAGTAACCCAAGAATAGCTATTTTAAGAGAGTACCGTTTGTAAAATCGCAGTAAAATGCGATTTTACTTTTTCAATAATTTAATAAATAGAAACCATTTCCAAACAGAACAATGAAAAAAATCACACTTGCTCTTTTCGCAATACTGATGACAGCAGGAGCAGCCTCTGCTCAAATGGACAAACTTATGGTTGAGGCTAATCGTAAAACTATTTCCGATGCGGTAAAGAAAGCTGATGCGGCTGTTACTAAGAAAGATTCGGCAAAAGCTAAAACTTGGTTGACTCGTGGAGAAGCATATTTAGACCTTGCCAATTCTCAAGATTCAGTGTTGACAAAAGGAGAACCTTTAGCAGCTTACAAAGCTGTAGAGTATTTCAAAAAAGCAATCGCCTTAGAAAAAGATGGAGCAGCTGGTATTGCAGCTAAAAAATATCTTTTACTTACTTATGCAAAAGACGGAAAGCCAGAAATTGAAGGACAAAAAACATTTAGTGCTTTCATGAATGGTGGTATTGCTAAATATCAAGCTAAAAATTTTACTGGTGCTGTAAAAGATTTGCAAATGGCATCTGAAATTAGCCCTAAAGATACAACTGCAGCGATGTACACAGGTGTGATTGGTCAAATGGCGAAAGATGATGCAGCTGCCAAAGCAGGATTTGAAAAATTCCTAGAACTAGGAGGGAAGGACCCTGCAATGGTTTATGCTTTAGCTCAGATTTATAGAAACGAAAAAAATGAAGAAAAAGCAATTTCAACATTAGAAAAAGGGATTGCTCTTCATCCAAATAACAAAGATTTAAAGTCAGAGAAAATCAATTTACTTTTATCATTCAAAAAGATTGATTTAGCCATCAAAGAACTTGAAAGTTCAGTAGCTAAAGGAAATAGCAACCCACAAGAAGTATTAAACTTAGGGATTCTTTATGAAAACAAAGCTCAAGAATTTGCTCCAGAAATCCGCTCGTTAAGAGAAACTTTAGCTGATAATAATGTAGATGCTTTAAAGAAAAAAATTCAAGCACAAAAGGATAAAGTAGGAGCTTATGACGAAGAAATTAAGCGTTTGACTGACAAAATCAAAAAAGATCCTAAGAGTGCAGCGGCTTCAAAAAAACAAATTGCATCAGTAAAGGAAATGCAAAATGAACAAAAAGCTGAATTAACTAAGCTTAATGAAGAGGCTGCTAAACAAGCATCAAGTGGAGTAAATGTAGAAGAAGTAAATAAAAAATTAGCTGATTTAGAAGCAAAACAAAAAGAAGCGAAAGAATCTGCTTTAAACTTCTACAAGAAATCATTAGACTTAGATCCTAATAACTACGATGTTAACTTCAATTTAGGCGTAATGAGCTTTAATGAAGCTGTAGAGATTAAGAAAAAAGTTGATTTGTTAGATATGGCTGCTTATAAGACTGAAGGTAAGAAAATCGAAGAGCAAGCAGACAAGAAATTCAGAGAAGCTTTACCATATTTTGAGAAAGCGTATTCAATCAAACAAGAAGACGATTTGAAATCAAGTTTGAGAAGCTTATACCAAATTTTGAAAATGGAAGATAAGCTTAAAGCTTTAGGAGAATAGTAAAAGCTAATTTTGAAATAAATAAAAGGCCTCAGAAATCTGAGGCCTTTTATTTTGTCTTTATGAGTGGAAATATAAACCTTTTTCCTTTTAAATGTTTTATTTAACATAATGTAAATTATGTAACATTTAAATTTAATAAATTAATGCAGAATATTAAGGTGAATTATGATGAGTTACGAAAGAAAGCACTTTCCTTTCGTGTTGATAATAAGGAAGTTATACTTGTTCTGAGATTTGTAATTGTTTTTTGGTAAGCGCTGAGAATTCCATAAATATTTAAATGAATGCTTCTGTCTTGAATATTTAATTCTAAAGCGGCTATATATTCAAGACAGAAAGTTTAATTATGCTGTAATTATGCTCTCTAAATCTGCAGGAGAATATTTTACAGATTTGAGTACTTTATTATCTGAAATTCTATAGACTAAAAATTTATCGCCATCTTTAACGATTTCAGCCAAAGTACCGTCTTTTTCAAAATAGAATTTTACAGTTTCTTCAGCTTCTTCATAAGTATTACAAGCCTTAGACATATTAGATCTTTGTACTTCATTAAATAATTCAACAAATTTATTTCCAAGCCCAAATTCTAACACAGCTCCAGAAAGGACGTATTGAATATCACAGAGAGCATCAGCAATTTCTACAATGTCATTAGCTTCAATTGCTTCTTGTAATTCTTTTAGCTCTTCAGCGATAAGGCTTACTCTTAAATTACATCGTTCTATAGAAGGAATTTGTGGCGTATCAAGAATTGGAGCTTTGAATGTACGATGAAATTCAGCTACTTGATTAAGAGAATCGATACTTTGCATGTTTAAAATGATAATGTTTAATGAAAAATGAAATGATATTACTCCTCAATATGAGGCATTATTCCTTAGTTTTACTAATGAATTTATAAGTATCTAATTTTCAGGCACTTATAAATTCACGTGGAACACTTGGTCTTATTGTATTGATTATCAATTGATTATATGTTTTGTTTTATATTTCGTGAAACGATTTGCTACAGATAATAGATAAATATTTGTAGCAAAACAACGATGGTGTCGGATAGAAAATCGAAAATAAAAATTTCTATTCTGCTTTAATATATATCTTAAAAATAAAATCTGGTTTTAGAAAAATAGAAAACTTTTTTAATTTTTGAATTCTTTAGTTTGCGTTATTTTTGATTTTAAGAACCTATCTCTTTTAACTAAAACTATATCCTGATTTTTAGAAATTAACATAAAATAAAGCATAAAATTGAGCTCTATCCTATCTAATTATTAAAAGTTATATTTCAAAATGAAGTTGATATCTCCTATTTTTCGATAAATATTCATTTTATATATCTTAAAAAAATACAATTATGACCTATTTTAAACAGGCTTGCTTTCCATGAAAGTTCCATCAGTATAAAAGATTACAATCCTTTCAATTTGCTTCCCAGATGGAGCTGGTGCTTCAATCTCAGGACGCTCAGTTTTGCGCCTTTGTAGGGCGTTTACAGGTGTTTGTACATACAATTGCTCAGGAGTAACATTTTTAATTGATTCTGAGGGCTTTGCCTCTCTATTTGGATGCTGTCTAATCGGCTGAGAATTAGCTATTTGATTGCTATTTTGTATTGTATTGATATTGGGTAATTCATTGTCAAAAAGAAGCCAATCTCTATCTATATCAGGAAATACCTTTAAAATCCTTTGTACAATGTCTAAACTTGGCTTATTTCTTCCAGAAAGGATATGAGAAATACTGCTTCTTTGAATACCAATGGCATCAGCAAAATAGCTAGGAGACAAACCCTTGTCTATTATTATTTGTTCAATCTTTTTATTTAAATCCATGTTACATGTGTGAAATTTACATTTGTATGTATAATATTGTAAATTTATAATGTAAAACTGGTAAAAACAAATGTAAACTATATACAATTACTCAGATTGAATAATGTAAATTCCATTGTCTTGTATTGAAATCACTTTATCTTTGTATAAACCCCCAATCGCTTTCTTGAAATCCTTTTTTGACATTTGTAAATTGCTATAAATAACCTCAGCGTCAGTTTTATCGTTGTAAGGTAAAAAGCCTTTCTGTGCATGCAAGGATGATAAAATGACTTGTTTAAGATTGTCAATCCTATCAAATCCTATTTTTCCAAGGGCTAAATCTATCTTTCCATCATCTCTTATTTTCTTGATGTATCCAATTGTAAATTCACCAAGATTGACATTTCTAAATGCTTCGTTTTTGTATATTACCCCTATTTTACATTTGTTAATCAGAGCTTTTATTCCAAGTTCTGTATATTCATAAGGAAGTAATTCTACTTCATCTCTTTCATTAAATATTGGGTCAACTTCAGGAAGAAATTTATCAATTTTAGCAGATGCTACAATTCTTTGAGTCTCTTCATCAATGTATATATACACTAAATAAGACCTGCCTACTGCCATTTTAGAAAGCTGCTCGCCGAATGGAACGAATAAGTCTTTCATCAACCCCCAGTCAAGAAATACACCTAATTTACTCACATCTTTTACTTTCAAATAAGCAAATTCTCCTACCGTTACAAAAGGTTTTAAGGTAGTTGCAATAAGTCTATCTTCTGAATCTCTGTAAATAAAGACATCTAAAAATTGTCCTATTTCTGTACCTTCTGGAACATAGACTCTTGGTATTAAAATTTCTTCTCCTTCAAAGCCATCTAGGTATAAGCCGAAGTCTAATTCCTTGATGACTTGAAGTCTATTATATTTTCCTAATTGTAAAGGAGCTACATCGTTAATCATCTGATTTTATATTTATTTGTTTCGAATAGAATGAATATTCAGTTAATCGCTAATATCTCTGTTAAAACAACTCAAATGAAATATAAGTATATATTTCGATTTACTCTAATGTATGTTGATATAAGCAAAAAAGTCGTGAATTATCACGACTTTTTTGCTTATTAGTAAAGGTAATTTTAAACCACTACATTATTTTCTCTTAAAGCTTGGTTTAAAGACGTTTTAAGGTCTGTACTTTCTTTTCGTTTACCAATGATAAGTGCACAAGGAACATTGTATTCTCCAGCAGCAAATTTCTTAGTAAGACTTCCAGGAATTACCACGCTATTTTCTGGCACGAAACCAATATATTCAATTGGTTCTGGACCTGTAACATCTATGATTTTAGAGCTACCAGTAATAGTCACACCTGCACCTAATACAGCACGTTTACCAATTCTAGCACCTTCTACTACAATACAACGTGAGCCAATGAATGCACCATCCTCAATAATTACTGGAGATGCCTGAGGTGGCTCTAAAACGCCACCAATTCCAACGCCACCACTCAAGTGAACATCTTTACCGATTTGCGCACAACTACCTACTGTAGCCCAAGTATCAACCATTGTTCCAGAATCTACATAAGCACCGATGTTTACATAACACGGCATCATAATAACACCTTTTGCTAAAAAGGCTCCATATCTTGCTACTGCTGGTGGTACAACACGAACGCCTAAATTAGCATAATTGTTTTTTAATTTCATTTTGTCATGAAACTCAAAAATACCAACTTCTTGAACCTCCATTTGACGAATTGGGAAATACATTACTATCGCTTTCTTTACCCATTCATTAACTGTCCAAGTACCATCTTCGTTAGGATTAGCCGTTCTTAACTCTCCCTTATCTACTTTCTCAACTATTGATTCAATAGCTTTTTTGGTCTCATCAGAAGCTCTTAAACTAGGGTTTTCCCAAGCGTTTTCAATAATTTGTTTTAAATTTTCCATTTAAATATTTTGAATATCGTTACTTATAATTAGTGTGCAAAGATAAACTGTTTTTATACAAAGTCAGAAGGTTTCTACAGATTAGAGTGAATAAATAGGTTATTTATCCGATTAGATAATGTATTATAAAAGTTAGTCCTTTTTTATCGAACATTATCTTAAACTTTAGACTATACCATTTAAATTATTGATTATCATTTCTTTGTGTTTTGAATGTTTACGTTTAGGAATAGGTGTCAAAATATTATTTGGTGGTATTATTGCTTTATTTTATGACATTTTGTCACAAAGAAGTACTCGGTTTATTTTTATACTGCAATAGCTAATTTTATAATTTCTTCAAATGGTATTTGAATTACATCATCCAAAGAACAAAAATGTAACCATTTTATGATTATTAAAGTTTTTAATACTTTAAATAAGAAGTCTGCCCTACCCTTTTATTATTTATTGATTTAAAGGTATCTGAAGCAGATTCTTCATTGATTTTTAGATGCCAATGAAGAATTGAACCTCTCTTGATTTTGCTGGTCAAATGTTTATTTTTCTAGCTTTAATGTAATTACGAGAGAGTATAAAAGTGAGAGATTGAGCGAAATTATCTTTAGTAAACAGAGTTAAACAAACTATTATTTTTAGTAATTTACAAACACTCTAGAATGTTTTACTAAATTTATTAACATTAATTGCTAAACAATTTACTCCTATTATAAATTAAAAAGACTTGTATTATTATTCTTAAAACTCTACTTTTGTACTGTAGATTTAATCATTATCCCTTATTTAAAATGGCAAAGGTAAAAGTTGCAATCAACGGTTTCGGACGCATAGGACGCTTAGTCTATCGTCAAATTTATAACATGGAAGGCATTGACATCGTAGCAATCAATGATCTAACTAGTCCTAAAGTATTAGCTCATTTGTTAAAATATGACTCAGCTCAAGGACGTTTCAATGCAGAAGTTACTTCTACTGATAACACAATTACTGTTAATGGCGAAGAAGTAACAATTTACGCACAAAGAGATCCAGCACTTATTCCTTGGGGTAAACATGAAGTTGATGTTGTATTAGAATGTACAGGATTCTTTACTGACAAAGAAAAAGCTTCTGCTCATATCACTGCTGGTGCTAAAAAAGTAGTAATCTCTGCTCCTGCTACTGGAGATGCAAAAACAATTGTATTTAACGTAAATCACGATATTTTAGATGGTTCTGAAACAGTAATTAGTGGTGCTTCTTGTACAACGAACTGTTTAGCTCCAATGGCAAAAGTATTAGAAGAACAATTTGGTATTGTAAACGGTTTAATGACAACTGTTCATGCTTATACAAATGACCAAAATACTTTAGATGCTCCACATCCAAAAGGTGATTTAAGAAGAGCTAGAGCTGCTGCTGAAAACATCGTTCCAAACTCTACTGGTGCTGCAAAAGCAATTGGTTTAGTACTTCCTTCATTGAAAGGTAAATTAGATGGTTCAGCACAAAGAGTTCCAACTATTACAGGTTCATTAACTGAGCTTACTGTAATTTTAGCTAAAAAAGTTACTGCAAGCGAAATTAATGAGGCTATGAAAGCTGCTGCAAACGAAAGCTTTGGTTATACTGAAGATGAAATTGTAAGTAGCGATGTAATTGGTACTTCTTTCGGTTCATTATTTGATGCAACACAAACTAAAGTACAAAATGTAGGTGATTCTCAAATCGTTAGAACTGTATCTTGGTATGATAACGAAATGTCTTACGTTTCTCAATTAGTACGTACAGTAAACTATTTCGCTCAATTGATTAAATAATTTAATCTGCTGTTTCGCAAATAAAAAAGGTGATTCTATTCATAGAGTCACCTTTTTTATTTGCGAAGTTTTAACTAACGTTGTTTATGAGAAATAACAATATAAATAGTTTATATTAAAGCCTTTAGCAGTAAATATTTCCTCAAATCTGGTTTTAATATTATAATGCCTTACATTCAAATCAGAATTATAAAGGTCTTCAGTTTTAGTTAATTCTTTTACTCCAAAGTTTTGAAGCATTGATACAGAGTATTTAAAGAAAGATTCAGAGTCAGTTTTTAAATGTAAACAGCCTCCAGCAACTAAAATTTTAGCATAAATCTCCAAAAAACGAGGATTTGTAAGCCTTCTCCTTTCGCCACTCTGTAATACTTGCGGATCAGGAAAAGTTATCCAAATCTCAGCGACTTCATTTTCATTAAAAAATGATTCTAATTCATGTACTTTCGTCCTAAGAAAAGCAACATTATATAAATTTGCCTCAGTAGCCTTTATACTTCCAACTGCGATTCTATCCCCCTTAATATCTATTCCTATAAAATTTTTATCTGGAAATAATTTTGCGAGTCCCACAGTATATTCTCCTTTTCCACAACCTAATTCAAGAACAATTGGATTTGAATTTTTAAAAACTTCTTTATTCCACAAACCTTTTACTTTTTCATAAAGAGGTTTTCCTTCTTGTATTACATTTTCTTGAGTAATATTACTTTCAAATCTTATTGCCTTCTGTCTTCCCATTTAATATTCAATATTTTACTTTTTTATAATTCGTCAATATCCGCTACTACAAAAGTACTTCCGCCAACATAAATCAAATCGTCGTCAGAACATTTACCTTTTACAAAAGCAATTGCCTTATTAACTTCTTCAATAACCTCTCCTTTTAATGCGTAACTTTCTGCTTTTTCTTGCAACAATTTTGCTTCTAAGGCTCTAGGAACATTTGCTTGACAAAAAATATAATTTGCTTCTTTAGGAAGCATTGTTAGAATTCCATCAATATCCTTATCCGAAACAAATCCTAATATCATCCAAAGCTGATGATATTTAACCTTAGCAATGCTTGATAAAATCTCAGTAATTCCACTTAAATTATGTGCTGTATCACAAATCATCAACGGTTTTTCTGACAAAACTTGCCAACGACCTTTTAAGCCAGTAATTGATACAACTTTTTCAATTCCTTGATAAACAGCTTCTTCTGAAATATTAAAGCCTTGTTCATTTAAGATTTCTACCGATTTCAATACTCCAAGAATGTTTTTTAATTGATAGCTTCCTGTGAGTTGAGAAACCAATGTTTTTATTGTTCCAGTTCTTTTCTTTGAAATTTCTAATTCCAAAGAAGTACCATTATTCACAGAAGATTTGATTTCAAAATCTTCTTCTGCAAAATAAATTTTAGCATTTTCTTCTTGAGCTTTTAATAAAAAGACATCCTTTGTTTCTTTTTGAAATTCACTGATAACAACTGGTGTATTTTTTTTGATAATTCCAGCTTTTTCTCCTGCAATTTGAGGAAGAGTATCACCCAAAATATCGGTATGATCAAAACTAATATTAGTAATAACTGATAATTCTGGATTAATGACATTAGTAGAGTCTAATCGTCCACCCAAACCAACTTCAATTACGGCAATATCTACCTGCTGTTTAGCAAAATATTCAAAAGCCATACCTACACTCATTTCAAAAAAAGAAGGCTTTAAATCTTCTAAAAAAACCTGATTATCAGCAACATAAGAAATAACCTCTTCTTCAGGAATTGACTGTCCATTAATACGAATTCGTTCAGTAAAGGATTTTAAATGTGGCGAAGTATATAATCCAGTTTTATATCCCGCTGATTGTAAAATAGCTGCTAAAAAATGAGAAGTACTTCCTTTTCCGTTGGTTCCGGCAATGTGAATAGACTTAAATTTTTCCTGAGGATTTCCTAAATGATTACAAATAGCAAGTGTATTATGAAGATTTGCCTTGAAAGCTTTTTTACCAATTCGATGAAATACTGGTAATTGCTGATATAAATAATTGATTGTTTCTTGATAAGTCATTTTTTCAAAAATCGGAAGTAATCCAAACTGGATAAGCATCCAGATTATTTATCTTTATTGAATGATAAACAAAGATAATTGATGAACTGCCTTAAAAGAAAAAAAGTGTAAATCTTTCGACTTACACTTTTGAATTAATTATCTTGGACTCAACTTAAATGTTACTGTTCCTGATGAGTACTCAGGCCTATCTCCATCGCTCGTTGGTCTAAATTTTGTTCTCTGAACTGTCTTTTTGTACTTCTGCATCACTGTTGGGCTTACCGTACTTTCTAAAACACTAATATCTACTACGTCTCCATCTGAATCAACTTTGATTTTAAATCGGATAATTCCAGTATCGTTTGAGTCATCATCAACAACTGGTTTGCTAAACCAAGTCCAACCAGTTAAACTTAATGAACTTCCACCACCAGCGTTCCCTCCTGTTCCACCATTTCCATCTCCTAGCGGTCTTTTAGAATATTCACCTCCTTGAACTATTTGTCCATTTGGTTGGCCTTGATTACCTTTTCCACTAGTATTTCCATCTGAAGCTCCACCTGCTCTTGAATCAGAGCCTGTTGTTCCATTTGAAGCTGAAGTACCTTTTTTTGTTGGTAATAAAGCTGAGTTATTAATTTTTTCAACGGGTTTAGCAGGAGTTGGAGTTGGCTTGACTTCAGTTGGTTTTGCTGATAGAATCTTTTTATCAACTTTAGTATTTAAACTCTCTTTTACTTTAACTGGACTGCTAAGTTTACTACTTACAAGTGGCGCTTCCTTTAGTGATTTTACAACTTTTTTTATTTTTTCTACTTCTGGAGCAACTACAGCTGGCTTAGTAATTACCTTTTCTACAGGAGCAGCTTTAGATTCGTTTGCTTCTTTTAAATCACTGGCCTTGTTTCTAGTATAAACATTACCACTTCCAGATTTATCTGTTCCAAAATTTAGTACAAAACCGCCACCACCTGCTAATTCTTCTTTTTTATTCTCCTCGCCTGTCCATACTGTAATGTACCAAAACAAGTAGAACATTATGGCATTGACGACAATAGTAATAATTAGCGCTCTTTGCCTATTCTTACTTTCTTCTTGTTCGAGATGATAGGAGTTCATTGTAATTAATTTTTATAGATTCACAGAATTTACTTTTTAAAAATCCAGGCATTTTGATTGATTGCTTTGGCAACTTTTACAGCTTCCTCATTAGCACTTTGTTCGTCTGTAAAACCACCTGCTGAAACCTTTATTAATCTACCTCTTTTACTAGGTTTTAAAATTGAAGCTTTTGAAAAACCTTTACTTTTTAAAACATATAATTGATTTTCAGCATTCTCTCTTTCACCAAAGCTACCTGTTATTACAAAAAAACGATTCTCATCATCATTTATTATCGGCTTTACAATGTTCACTAAAGTATCTTTTTTAATTAATACTGTAGCTACCTTAATTGGCTCAGCTTTAGGAATTACTTTTTCAATCGGTTCTGCGTAGGCTTCCTGAGCTTGTTTTTGAGAAAAATGAAAAGGATTGAATGAGCTTAAGCTGTTTTTCTCATTATCGTATAAATAAATAGCTGAAACAAATAAAGCCGCTGAAAACATTCCTAATAAAAATTTCAATACTGCTGTTCCTCTTCTACGATTATTTCGAATTTTACTCTTGCCAACCAACTTAACTTCTTCAGCAGAAGTTTCACGGTCATTACTTGCAAAAACTTGTTGAACAGTTTTCTGAGAAACCTTAGTATTGATTTTTTCTACTTGAATAATTGGTTTAATAAAAGTAGATTTTTTTATTACAATTTTTTCTAATCCGAAGCTTTCACCAAGAAAATTACTGTTCTCAGAAGGATTGAATTGAATTTTACCTTCTTCATTTTCAGTAAAAGTACCTACTCCACTAATATCAAAACGCTGATCAAAACGTATTCCTTTTTTAGCTGTTTCTACAAAAGATTTAATTCTCAGGTTTGCTTCATCTCTACTAATTCCCTCATTCTTGGCAATATAGTTACTCAACAAACCATCATCATTTTTCAATAAACCATTGAATGCCAACCATTTTTGAGCAGGCTTGATGTATTCTTCAGATTTATCAACCTTAGCACAATCAAAATTGGTAACGAATCCACCGAAATCTGGGATTACAACACAATCTTGTTCAAAGAGTAATTCTCTAATATGATTTTGTACCGTTGTCATAAATTTTAAAATAATTCAAATAATTGTTTTTATGTTCTATTTACGAATTTAGAAAGAATATGACAGACCACCAAGAAAATTCACCCCTTGTGTAGGATAATATAAGTAACGCTGATAGCTTTTATTCAATATATTATTCACAGAAATAAACAAATTCAAATGATCTGAAAGTAAATAAGTAGCTTTGAAATTTAAGTCGATAATTGATTTAAGTTTCACTTCACGGTCTGTTACGTAATTTTTACCTTTCAATCCAGTCATCATATAAAAATCAGATGCTAACAACAATTTGTTTTTAACAGTAAAGGTATTCGTCCAAATTGCATTGAAAGCCGGACGATGCCATGCGCCCTCAAGATTACCTAAACCACTATAAACATTTACGTCAAATTTGAAATTTGATTTCCAAATATCTTGAATTTGATAACTTGCCTGACCTGAGAAAGTAGTTACTTTTACAATCGTTGTATCATTTGAATACATCACATCAAAACGAGTACTATCAGTTGAATTACTATTAAATACATAGAAATCTTTGTAACGAGCATAACTTACTTTGGCTTCTACCGAAAGTCCATTAGATAAAGTAGCTTTTCCTCCAACAAAATAATCAGCCGTTTTTCTTGTATTTCTTAATTGAGTAAATCTACCAAGCCATTGATTTTCTGTTAATAAAGATGTAAGATTATTCGCATAAACATCTCCTTCATAACCAGCAAATACTTTTACACCTTCCAAAGGTTGAACATCAAGCTTAACAACAGGATATAAATAACTGCGATTGAAAGTATTTTTTTCTCGGTCATTAATAATATTTAAACCAGCTGAAATCGAAAACAAATCATTCTTGTATTGGAAAGTTGGTTTTAGCTTGTATAGATTTCGATATAAAGTAAGCGAATCTTGACGCTGTGCTATTACAATATTACCCTCCATCAAAGCTGATAATTCTTCTGTTAATGGATAAACGCCTTTCAAACTTGCATTCCAAACTAATTCATTAGCTTTAAGATGAGTGAATAAATAAGATAGATTTGAATTAAGGACATAATCTACTTTCGCATCTTTTTTATTATTACTGATTGCTCCTGTGAAATTAAATTTATTCCAAGAATTAAAAATTTGAGATTCTGGGAAATTAAAATTGCTCTGACTATAAGCATAAAAATCAAAACCTCTCCTTTCCCACCCTAATGAACCTGCTAATTTTATAGCACTTAATGAAGTACGGCTATGTACTTTAATTAAATTTTGAGATTGACCAGAATAGTTTGCACCAATCGGACCTAATCTGAAAGCATTATGTTTTATATAAATGCCATGATAATTATCTTCTCCAGTAGAAATCCCTGCGTGTCCTTCTAAAAAAGTATGTCCATAATTACCGAAACCTGCTCTGATGATATTATTATATTTTTCAGCATTTTCGTCTTCCTTAGTACTCCCTTTGTCAGGCATTGTAACAACTGGACTAAATTCTGGTGTTTCTACAGGCAATCTTCTTTCAGTAAATTCATATCGAATTGGCTTTTTACTATTATCAATTTTTGCCGTTGAAATCTTTTCGAAAATTCTGTTGGCTTGTGGCAAATTTACTTTTGCTTCTTTCCAAACTTCAATTTCATCTGTTTTTACTTCTCCTTCTTTTTTCTGAGCATTCATTTTTAATGAAAAACCTAGTGCCATGATTAAAAGAGGAACTCGTGTATATATGGTATTGAATGAGCTATTTTGCATTTTAAGAAAGGTTTTAATGACCTAATCAATTCTGTCTGTTTGAATACTATGTAGTCAATGAAAAATAAACGATGCTTTTATATGAATTAAATAAATGAATATCAATATTTTATATTCTTAATTAATCTCTCATAATTCATCTTTATTACTTATCTTCTTTCGATAGCTTTTAATTTTGCTTTTGCTTCAGTGACGATTTCTTGATCTGGAAGATTTTCAATAATAGAGTTTAAAGTAGCACGAGCCTGAACGATATTATCCAAACCTACAAAATCATCAGAAAGTAATAAATAAGCTTTTCCAACAATGTTATCAGAAGCATCAGCAAAATCATTTCTGAATTTACTGATAATCATTTCAGACGACTCTTTGTACTTTCTTTGAGTGTAAAGAATTCTCGCAATTAAATACTGTGCTTCAGCACCATAATTATCTTTGGCAATCGCAATTGTTTGATTGAAGAAATCTGTAGCCTTTACATAATCGTTTCTATCCAAATAAATTTTACCTGTGTAAAGTTTAGCTTTACTTTTTGCACCTAATACTAAATCAGGAGTATTGGCTACTTCATTGGCATAATAAATAGTAGAATCTGTTCTTGATATTTTATAATACGATTCCATCAAACCAATTAAAGCTGATTGTTGGTCTTTTTTATCAGCAACTAATCTTAAAATGTTTTTGTAATTCGTAATGGCTCTATTAAAATTGTTTGCATTATATTCAATTTCTGCTGCTTTTACCAAGGCTTTATTGACTGATTTATATTTATTATCAGCAATTACTTGGTAATAATAATTCAATGCTTGGTTTTTGTCATTTAACTTATTGTAAGATTCAGCAATCAAATATTTCGCTTCATACGATTCAACACTTGTTGGATTTTTACGAATGTATTCTGTTAAAGCAGGAATGGCTTTATCGAACTTATCAGCATAAAAAAGACGTTTCGCTGTTTCGTATTCTAAACCAACGACCGAATTATCCGTTGGATTAGTTCTTTGATATTCCATTAAAATCATTGAAAAATCATCTGGGCGACCTACTTCATTCAATGCTTCTTGAACGCCAGTTAAAGCATCTTTACTTTGTGGAAGCGTTGGGAAATTCTTCAAAATATTTTTATAATCTAAAATCGCCGCTTCATGATTCGCTGTATTCGAGAAAGCCGCAGCTCTTTTCAATAAAGCATTAGGAATCAATCTACTTTGCGGTTTATTATTAATCAATTGCGTGAATCTTGTAATAGCAGGAATGTATCTACCCGCTACAAATTCAAGATTTGCTTCTTGATAAAGCGCATTATCAAAATAAAGTGATTGAGGAAAATCTGATTGTACTTTTTGGAAAGCAGCTTTTGCACCCGCTTCATTTCCTTTCAATGCTAAAACCAAACCTTTTTGGAAAGTAGCATAATCACGGTCAGAACGATTACCAGCAATGGCTTGGTCATAATAAGAAATCGCTTGGTCGTAATTTTTAGAAGCAAAATAAGTATCTCCTAAACGCACCAAAGCATCTTGAAATGACTGAGAATCACCAGAGGATTTCATTAAATCAGCATACTCTTTGAAAATTCGATTCGCTTTATCATATTCTTTATTATTGTAATAGCAATAAGCTAAAGAATATCTACTTTTTCCTTGTAATTCAGCCAAAGTACTTACAGATGGGTCTGAAGTTCCAATAAGCAATTGATATAAAGGAATTGCTTCAGCATAACGTTTCTCTGCTGATAAAGCTTCTGCTTTCCAGAAAATAGCTGAGTATTTAGTTTCAGCACTTTCTGGTGTTAATAAAGATTTCTCAAAATAAGGAAGTGCATCAACATAACGCTCATCGTTGTAAAATTTCACTGCTTGGTTGAATGAAATTCTTTGATAAGCTCCATTTGTTCTTGGAGTACGTTTTCTTAATCCTTCAATATAAGCTAAAGCGGCTTGATAATTATTTGAATATAAATAAGCTTCGCTCACCAATTCATTGGCTTCGTCTTCATATTTTGAATTTGGATACTTTGCCAGAAAACCTTCAAAAGATTTGATTGACTCCGCTCCTCTTTGCAAATCCAATAATACTTTGGCATAATTGAAATCTGCATCCTCAGTAACCGTTTTATTGAAACTTGTTTTTCTAGCTTGGTCAAATGCCCCTAAAGCATAATTTGGATTATTGGCTTTCAAATAACTAATGCCTAAAATATAAGCAGCGTACTGTCCTAAAGTATCTCCTTTGGCTGCTACATTTTTTAATTGTTCACTGGCAAGCGCAAATTGGTCTGTTTTATACAAACTATAACCATAACGATAGGCAATCGTTGGTGGCATTCCTTGCGACTTATAGTTTTTATAAATGGTGTAATAATTTTCAGCTTTTACGTAATTAGCTTGTTGAAAATATACTTCTGCACTTAATAAAGCTACATCGTCTAATTTCTTTCCTGAATTTTTCTCTCTTAATAAAGGCTCAGTATAGGCCAACATTTCAGTATATTTTCCTTGACGGTAATAACTATGGGCTAACCAACTTGGAATTTCTGAGAAATATGCCGTAGAAAGTTCTGCTTGTTTAAAATCAAAAATGGCTTCTTCATATTTTTTATCACGGAAATTGATAATTCCTGAATAGTAAGAAGCTGAGGAAGCATAAGCCCCTTGTCCGCCTTTAATAGCACTAAAAATATTTAATGCTTCTCTGTAATTTTGAAGCGTGAAATGTGAAATTCCTAAACGATATTGTGCTTCTTCATTTGATTTCGGACTTTTCGATAAATAATCTACTGCACGTGCATAATCTCCTTGATCATAAAAGTAATTACCAATCTCAGTAAAAAGTGTTGCCGCAATCGGATGTTCAGGATAATTTCTAACAAATCTGCTGGCCAATAATTCTGTATCAGAATAATTCAAATACAAACTGCATTTCACTAAATAATATTCTGCCCATACTTTGTTGGCATCTTCTTTTTCCAAAAAGGTTCTGTCTGCTTCGAGGTATTGTGCTAGTTCTGCTCTACAGGCTTCATAATTCTTCGATTCAAAATGTTCTTGTCCATTTCTAAAATGCACAGAAATATCTGAATAACTTAAAGTGCTTTGTGCCAAAGTTGTTGTCTGGAAAGCAATTGTTGAAGTAAGAAGTGTTGAGATTACTAACGAAGTTAATCTTTTCATTAGAGATGATTTTTAGGGTGTTTAATCTATCAAAAAATGTAAATGTGATTATTTTTAGATAGAAAATAATTTGTTAAACAAGCTATGGATTGTTACTTTTGACATTTGTGAAAAGTCTTTAATGCTTGCTTATTCTGAATTGGAACGCAAATTTAGAAAGACACCAAGCATTTTTCACAGCAAAGTATTATTTAATTTTAAAACGTTCATAACAAACATTAAATTATGAAAAAAAAATCAATATTAGCCGTATTTCTACTCATTTGCCAATTTCTGAGGGCACAGAACCCCATAAGTCAGCCTAAAATTGAGTACACACTTTCAATGGAACAACCTCAAACGCATTACTTTGATGTAAACCTGAAAGTATCTAATCTTGACATCAAAACAAAAACTCAAGGTTATGTTGATTTCAAAATGGCTGTTTGGACGCCCGGCTCTTACCTTGTTCGTGAATATGCCAAAAATGTTGAAAGTGTAAAGGCTTCTAACAAAACAAATCCTTTAAAATCAGATAAAATCAATAAAAATACTTGGCGAGTTCAAATTGATAAAAACACGAATGAAGTAAATATTTCCTATAAAGTATATGCTTATGAGTTATCTGTTAGAACATCTTTCTTAGATGATTCTCATGGTTATTTGAATCCAGCAAGTGTATTCTTATACGCTAATGCTTGGAAACAAGTTCCTTCAACTCTTACAATCAAGCCTTATCAAGGTTGGACTACCGTTTCTACGGGCTTAAAAAACATTGGTACTTTTACTTATCAAGCTGAAAACCTTGATATTTTGATTGATTCTCCTATCGAAATTGGTACGCAGAAAGTATTATCATTTGATTTGAATGGAATTCCTCATAAAATTGCGATGTATGGCGAAGCAAAATTTGATGATGCCAAAGTAACCGCTGATTTCAAAAAAGTATGCGAAGCTGCTTTGTCAGTAGTGGGCGAACATCCATGTAAAGATTATACTTTCTTGATTCATAATTTAGCTGCGGGTGGTGGTGGCTTAGAACACTTAAACTCAACTACTTGCCAAACTTCAAGAAGTAGTTATGCTGACCCAAGACGTTACCAAAGTTTATTAAGCTTAGTGGCTCACGAATATTTCCACTTATGGAATGTAAAACGTATTCGTCCAAAAGCACTTGGTCCGTTCGATTACGAGAACGAAAACTATACCCACATGTTGTGGTTCTCGGAAGGTTGTACAAGTTTTTACCAAAGTTATATTTTGCGCAGAGCGAATATTCAAAGTGTAGAAGATTATATTAATACTTATGCGTCTGAAATTAACACGATTGAAAATCAACCAGGAAATAAAACACAATCTGTAACAGAATCTAGCTGGGATGCTTGGATAAAATATTATCGCCCGAACGAAAATTCAAAGAATAGTACCGTTTCCTATTATGACAAAGGTGCTGTGCTAGGCGGAGTATTGAACCTTATTATTTTACAATCGACAAAAGGTGGAAAAAACCTCGATGACGTAATGAGAGCTTTGTACAATGAATATTACAAAAAACAAGGTAGAGGTTTTACGGATGAAGAATTCCAGAAAACAGTGGAAACAATTGCTGGAAAAAGTATGAATGATTTCTTCCAAAAATATATTTTCGGAACAGAAACAATTCCATATAATACTTATTTAGAAGCAGTTGGAATGAATTTAGTGGATAAAAATGCAGATAAAAACGAGCCTTTCTTGGGTGCAGAATTAAGCAAAACTACTAATTTAAAAATCACGGGTGTAATCAAAGATTCACCTGCTTATATTAACGGTTTGAATGTAAATGATGATATTTTACAAATCGACGGACAAGCTGTTACTAAAAATGAGGATGTTCTGAAAGCAGTAAGCAACAAGAAAATTGGAGATGTATTAATAGTTAAAGTAAAACGAGATGGTTTAGAAAAAACATATCCGATTACTATTCTGAGAAATCCTACCAAAAATTTCGTGATTGAGCCTTTGGCAAATCAAAGCCCAGAACAACAAGTACTTTATAAAAAATGGTTATTTTTATAAGATAATTTAATAGTATTTCCCCACAAAAAAGGCTTCTTGTTCAAAACAGGAAGCCTTTTTTGTGGAAATAATCATTTAAGATCCCGAATCACAAAATATCTCTTCGATGACACTTTTCATCTCTTCGGAATCACAAATTAAGTCTTCGATGACGCTTTACATCTCTTCGGAATCACAAAATAGGTCTCCGATGACACTTTATATCTCTTCGGAATCACAAATTATGTCTTCGATGACGCTTTTTATCTCTTCGGAATCACAAATTATGTCTTCGATGACACTTTTCATCTCATTGGAATCACAAATGATGTCTCCGATGACACTTTTCATGGGACTTTTCATTAAACTGTGTCAATCTGATTTAGAACTTAAAAAGGTTTACTTTTACTTAGACACAATTTTATGGACACTCCTGACACATTTGATTTTGAGACTTTTAAGCAAGAAGC